>JALGTY010000117.1 GCA_029821145.1 Candidatus Zipacnadia bacterium | reverse complement strand
GCCCCTGCCGAGAACACGGCTACCTCAAAAAGCATCACGGCCAGGCACACTCTAAGTGAGTACATGCTGACGCCTCCTTGTTTTTCACAATGGTCCCGGACTCATATTCTTTGGCAGATCTGTCACTTGCCCGGCCGGGAGTTGGCAGGCTCTCCCTGACCGGAGCCCACTCATATCGTTGACCACGCTAACGGCAGTACGGACACTGCTCAACGCTACATTCCACCAGCTTTCCATCAATAAACTGTATCGCATGTTCCTGGGGTATCCTGTCCGGCCCCCAGACGTTGTTATAGACGCGGGTATTGCCCGTTGAACGCACTGAATCCTCTGCGGGACGTGCGAACCAGTTATTGTGGATTTCGGCCCCGTCCGAGGGCGTGCCGCGAATCCCGACGTGGGTGGCTGGACTCAAGAAGGTGTTGTGATGGATATGCATCCAGTCGCCGGCAATGTCGGTTCCATCACCGCGATCGCGTCCCCCGTGCATATCGCAGTGTGTGCCGTTGGCATGCTCCATAATCAGGTTCCAGGCCCCTTCGTAGCCCGATCCGGGACTCCCAGTTGATTTGAGGTGATGGCGGCAGTAATCGAACTTGTTGGCGATGATATAAACGTCACTGGCACCATCGGCCGCGACCCCGTAACCCCCGCCGGTCAGTTGGCAGTGGTGAATGTAATTGTGATGAACATGGGTATTGAGCGCCCCAGCGCCTACTCGGATGGCAATTGAGTTGAAATTGTAGATCTCGCAGTTATCTACTGTATTATTGTAGTGGTTGATGCTCAAGAAGCTGGCCATACCGGCGATGCGGTCGCTGCCGGCGTACGCCCCTTCGAAGCGCAACCCCGTCAAGCGGATATCATCACCGGCAGCACTAAACATCCTGGGGAAGGTGGTTGTGAAGAGCCGCGCGCCCTGAGAGCCGTTCTTACCCCGGGTACCGGCCAGCGTCACTCCAGCCGGAATTGAAAGGGTGCGCTGGCCGCTCAAGTCAATCTCCAGCCCATCTGGCACGAAAAGTACCTGGCCCGGCTGGGCCTTCTTCAGAGCCGCAAGCAGTTCGGTAAGGTTGTGGACAATGACATCGCCGGTCTCGTAGATATCGTCGTAGCCCTCCCCGCCGCCGATGGGATTGCCGGTCGGATTAGCCTCGCAGCCGACACTATCGTGATCCCCGAAAGTATCGCTGAAGGCAGCCTGTGTCATACCAGTCATGGCCAGTGTCACAATGACCCATAGTCCGAGTAACTGTGCAATTCGCATTCTGTCATCTCTCCCTCGATTGATGCTGGAGTTAGCACGCCGCTGAAACAAGGACACCCCACGGGTCTGAGTTCAGCCCCGACTATCCACAAATCCGTAGCTCGGCCTGACCTGCGCATCGCGCAGGTCAGGTGAGAACGCGATTCATCGCGTTCTCAGCTTCCAGCCCGAGGTCGTTCGGAACTACTCCACACCGCCATGCGCTCGGAGTAGTTCGGCGGTCCGGGTGCAACCCATTGCGTCTGCCATGTAAAGCGGGGTGTGCCCCTGGTGGTTCCTGACATTTACCTCGGCGCCGTACTCCAGCAGCAGTGCCACGCTCTCTCTATGTCCATGCTTGGCCGCCCAGTGCAACGCCACCTCGCCACGCTGATCCTTGATGTCAGCGCCTGCCCCACGCCGCAGCAGCAATGCCACGATGTCAGTACATCCATAGAGTGCGGCCCAGTGCAGTGGCGTCGAGCCGTAGTTGGTGCAGGCATTGACCTCCGCCCGGTACGTCAGCAGTTGCACGATCCGGAAGCGGCCCCAACGCGCAGCTTCGTGCAGCGGCGTCACCCCGTAGTCATCCCGGGCGTCGGGATGCGCGCCATGTTTGAGCAGGAATCGGAACATCTCCGCCTCGCCGCCGAGAGCTATCTTGTGCAGCAGGCCGGCCCCGTGGTGGTCGCGGACCTCGATGTCGGCACCGCGCTCCAGCAGCAGGTTGAAGATCGCGCTGTGCCTCTGTCTGGCTGCGTGCTGCAGCGGAGTCGCGCCATATTGGTTCTGAATGTTGACGTCAGCGCCGCAATCGAGCAACACAGCCACAGTCTCAGTGTGTCCATAATAAGCGGCCTTGTGGAGGGGTCTTTCGCCGTCATACGCCGCTATGTTGACATCTGTCCCCTGCGCCAGCAGCCGTTCGACGGCTTCGATATTGCCCTGCCGGGCCGCATCAAATAGCGGGTCCTCCTGGGCCCAGCCGACCAGACACCCCGCCCCTGTCAGCAACAACATTACGAACCTTATCTTCCGCATTGCTCAGTGCCTCTCTCGTATTCTCACGTCAAGAATGCCTCAGGGCCGTCACCACAAACACAACAGCGCACCCGGCGCATCGAAGATTGCGCCCAGCTTCCAGCTTACGAGGGCCAGGGCTACGTGACAAGCTGGAAGCTTGTCATACAGGGAGGCCTGGGGGCCCGCCCCGGTCTCAGGGCGTGTACTTCGGCCTGCCGTCCGGATGCCAGCAGATATCCATCGGCGCCAGCGTGAACTTGATCGGGCCGACGTAGGTGCTGTTGGGATCTAACTGGATTTGGTGCCACTTGGCATGCCCGTCGGCGAACACCATATTCGCCCCGCCGTTGTGCCGCGCCGGTATGAAGCGGGCGGCGTAGAAGCCGGAGTCCAGCCAGTAGGCGTTGCAGCAGTGATAGTCTGTCGTGCTGCGGGTCCAGTCCGAGTCGGCGATGATCAGCGTCTCGGCCGGGTAGCGGATCTCAGCCAGCGAGGGCGGACCGGTCCCATACCGCGGGTCCGTCGCCTTCAACACGAAGGCATTTCCCCCGTAGTTGGTGGGGAAGGTGCGGCCGCTGGTGGGATAGTCCACCTGGCGGATGCTGGTATGGCCCGACTCGCTGGGGCACAGGAAGATCTGGTAGTTCTTGATGTACGGGTACAGGTGTTGGTACCAGTAGGCGTCGTGGGCGGCCGCAAAGACCACACAAATCGGAACCAGGCGGTCGTCGTAATCCTGCGCGTACATCATCGCCGCCAGGCCCATCTGCTTGCAGTTGCTCAGACAACTGCTCTGTCGCGCCTTCTCTCGCGCCCTTGCGAAGACCGGGAAGAGTATCGCCGCCAGAATCGCGATGATGGCGATCACCACCAACAGTTCAATAAGAGTAAATCCCTTTCGCATCATAATACCTCCTAGCGCAAGTTAACTACTCTACTCAATAAACAGTATTCTACCCCACATCTCCCCCACCGTGTCAAAAGCGTCCTGCAGCAATCTCTATTCGCTAGACTGTACGTCCTCAAGCGGCTGATAGTTGCCGAAAGTCCGTTGCGGGCGGTCTATCGGCGCGGCCCACCGCACGGCGTTATAGATGACGCGCAGGATCTCTTCGTTGTGATAAATCGGCAGCGTCTCGTGGCCGGGGCGGAAGTAGAATATCTTGCCCATGCCACGGTGGAAACACATCCCTGAGCGGAAGACCTCCCCACCGGCAAACCAGCTTATGAAGATGAGCTGATCCGGCGCGGCGCAGTCGTGGTGCTCGCCATACATCTCGACATGCGGAAGCTCGATGTAGTCGCCGATGCCCTCGACAATCGGGTGGCCCGGCTCGACGACCCACAGCCGCTCCTTTTCGCCGATCTCCCGCCACTTGAGCTGGCATGAAGTACCCATCAGCTTCGTGAAGATCTTGCTCATGTGCGAGGAATGGAGCGGAATCAGGCCCATGCCATTGAGAATACGGGCATGGATCTTTTCGACGATTTCATCACGCACCTCACCGTGCGCCCCATGGCCCCACCACATCAGCACATCGGTATTGGCGAGTACCTCGTCGGTCAGGCCGTGGTCTGGCTCATCGAGGGTGGCGGTGCAGACCTCTAAGTCGGGCTTCTGCCGCAGGTAGCCGGCGATGGCCTCGTGCATCCCGTCGGGGTAAATCTTCGCGATCTCAGGGCTTTCCTTCTCATGACGGAACTCGTTCCATACCGTAACACGGATAGGATCCGACATGTCTTATTCAACCTCCAGAGGGGCGCTTCTCAGGATCAATGGTTCACATACATTTCTTTCGATGCAGAGTAATCCCTCCTGCCGCACAGAGCAGATGTGCCGCAGATATGGCTGTAGAAAGCAAACGCCCGCTCCACAATTCGAGGCGGACGTCACTTTCGGGCCGGCTGCCATCCGGGCGACCGGTCGCTTATCCGGTCAGTTCCAGCGTGTACCTGTACACATCTGCGGTCCAGAAATCCTGACTCACTGCGGTGCTTTCCACCCGCTCGCCGAGTCGCGTGAGGTACAGCTCGAAATGCCCGGTCTCGCGGTTCTCAAACAGGCTGAAATTGGTCAGTTGCAGCCCTGCCGAGTCGTTTTCCGGATCCCGGTCATCAATCACCGTCAGCGTATCCCGCTTCAGCGCGTGCAATTCCTCGTCCATCTCCGCGATATACAGCGGGTAGCGCGGCGAATTGCCCTGGGGCGGCACCGGCGAGATGTTGCCCACCCAGTACAGCTTCCCCGTCCGGCTGCTGCGGACCATGTATGCAAACGTCGAGGGCGCGTAGAACTGCTCGCCGTCGTCATAGCACAGGTCGGTCGGCTCCGTCCACGTCTCGCCGCCGTCGCATGACACCGAGTACCACTTCCGCCCCGGCGTCACATCAGTATTCGACCCGCGCATCTCCATCATCAGGTCGCCGTTTTGCAGCTCCGCAATGAACGGTTCCATCAACCCCCGCGAGGATACACTCAGCGGTACAGCCACGTGCTCGGACACATGCCAGTCGTAGTCCTGCGCTGCTTCATTCCACCGCCCGATCCAGCAGGCAACGCCCTCCAGATCCTCGATTTCCCCTGCTTCATTCGCCTCCTGCACGGTGACCGTGAACGGGTTGATGATCGTGCCGTTGCTCAGCGCCGGGAGGTTGTAGCCGCCGTAGGAGATGTTAGTGCGCACATATTCCGCCTTGGCCCAGTCATCGGGATCGAATGCCGGGCCGTCCTCATAACGCAGCAGCCGCGGCTCCGACAGCGTTCTTCCCTCATCCTCCGAAAGCTGGTAGAAGGTGTGGTCATACATGTTGTCCCACAGGGTCTTGTCTTCGCCGATATACAGCCGCCGGAGCGTGGTATGGATTGTTCGCTGCGACACCGGGTCATAGCCCCACGCGAAGTCGAACAGCTCCATCTGGATATCGCCTTGCCAGTACTTCATGTTCGGCCGGGGCGCCCATTCGCTCCACGTGTTCCCGTTATCCTCCGAATACCTCTCCGTATGCCGGTCAATGGTGTCGCTTGAGGACTCCTCGCCGTACATTTCTATGCGCCGCAGACCGTTGCCCACGTAGGCCGTTGTCATAGTCGCCGCAACGCCTCTGCCCGGCGATGGCAGATACCTCTCCCTTGTCACATTTGCGATTCCGGCACCAGACATAGCCCTGCACCTTCTCTCTGGGTCTGGAGGCCCGCAATCAGTGCCTATTCCGTCAGGTGGATGAGGTACTTGTAGGTATCCGCCGTCCAGAAGGCGGGATTACGGGGCCCGTGCTGTCCGTAGCGCGCCATGTACATCTCGAAATCTCCGGTCTCGCGGTTCTCGAATATGCAGAAATTCGACAGGTTCACCGCAGTCGTCTCCGGCGAATCGATCTCAGGATCAACGGTATCGAGGATCGTGACGGTACTGCGCCTCAGGGCGTAGAGAGTCTCATCAATCTCCGCCATGTGCAGCGGGTGCCGTGGCAGCCCGCCTTGGGGCGGCTCAGCGCTGATGTTGCCGATCCAATACAGCTTCCCGGTCCGCGTGCTGCGTACCATCCGCGCCATCGCGGCGGCCGCGTAGAACTGCGTTCCGTCGTCGTAGCGCAGGTCGGTCACGTCGCTCCACGTATGGCCACCGTCGCGGGAAACAGAGATCCATTTGTGCCCGGGGGTCACCTCCGTATTGGTGCCCCGCATCTCCAGGAGTAGCTCCCCGCTCTGCAGCTCTGCAAGGTACCCCTCACACAGACCGCCGGCGCAGATGCTTTTCGGCACCGCAACAGGCTCCGAGACGTCCCAGTCATAGTCCTCTCGCTCCGCATTCCAGCGGCCGATCCAGCACCGTATCCCCGCTACCCTCTCCTTCTCGTCCTCGGCGTTGGTGACCGTGACCCATTGCCCGCAACAGGCCGTGATGATTGTCCCGTTTCTCAGCGGGATCAGGTTGTACCCGCCATAGACGCTGTTTGCTCTGAGATACTCCGGCTTTGCCCAGTTCTCGGGATCCTGCTCCGGGCCGTCCTCAAACCGCAGCAACTTGTAGCGGGTGAATGTCCGTCCTTCATCCTGCGAGGTGCGGTAGAATGTGTGCAGATACGCACTTTCGCCAACGCGCAGCACCTCCATCATCAAGTGCACCGTACGCTGCGACACGGGATCATGACAAAAGGCCAGGTGCATCAGCTCCCTGCTCAAATCGCCCTGAACGTAGTCGCTCTTTGGCTGCTGCTGCCACTGTGTCCAGGTCCTCCCGTTGTCGTCAGAATACCGTTCCCACGGGTTGACGTACACATCACTGGCTATCTCATCGGTCTTGTGCTCAAGCCGCCTCAGGCCGTTGCCCACGTACGATGTCCATAGGATCGCCGGAACGCCCTCGCGCGGGGACGGTATGTAGAGTTCCCTTGAAACGGTCGCTAGCTTGCGGGCGCTCATCGTATCTTCCTTCCCCTGAGCTGGCGTGCTGTTCGCGGCATCCTGCCCGAAAGCTGCCACGCACGCCACCAGTACCATGAAAGCGGCGGCGCAACTGATCATAGCTTGACGAACCATCGGCTCTCTCATTCCTTCACCACCTGTCATCCGACGACACAACATCTGGCGCTTACTGCTTCAAGAACAGCTCTATCACCGGCACCATCACCGCCGGCTTCTGCACCGGGATCTCCAGAACCAGCGTGTTCTCATCCACCTGGTTGTGCCCGTGGGATACCTTCGCAGCCGGCATGATCTTCGTCTCCGAGCCATCATCCAGCAGTTGCGCGTACTCCACCCGGTCAGCCATCCCCGGGATGTAGATGTGCTTGAACGGCCAGGAGAACATGTGCAGATAAAGCCGGTCACCAGCGGCATTCTGGGTGAAGCGGCCATCAGTCGGCGGCGTGAATTCGCTCGGCCCGCAGCCGTAGATCGAGCGTCCGTTGACCCGGAACCACTCGCCCACCGCCTTGAGCCGCTCGACGGCTCGCGGCTCGATCTCACCGCGGCCATTCGGACCGACATTGAAGAGCATGTTACCGCCCTTGGAGACGCCGTCAATGAGCATCTTGATGATCAGTTCGGGCGACTTCCAGTCAAGTTGGTCGCGGAAGTAGCCCCAGCTTCCCGAGAAGGTCTGGCACGATTCCCACACTAGCAGCTTGCCATCTTCGTTGCGGAGCGGCTCGGCGGGCTGAACCTGCTCGGGGGTGGACAGGTCCTGGGGGATCTCGGTGCGGTCGTTGATGATGATCCCGGGCTGCAGTTCGCGACAGAGCGCGATAAGCTCCTCCGAGTGCCAGTCATCCTTGCCCTTGCCCGCTGCCAGCAGACCTTTGGCAGGCATCTGCGAGTAGGAATAGTCGAAGAAGAGGTAGTCCACCTTGCCGTAGTTGGTCAGCAGGTAGCAGACGGAACCGTGGAGGTACTCGACATACTTGTCCCAGTCCCGGTCCTGGTTCGCCTTTACATACTCCTCGTCGTCGCACAGCGGATGATGCCCGTCAATGGTGTACTCCGGGTGCGTCCAGTCAATCAGTGAATGATAGAAGCCGACTTTCAGCCCCTCATTGCGGAAGGCCTCGACCATCGGGGCAATGAGGTCGCGGCCCGCCGGCCCGTTGGTCACCTTCCAATCAGTCAGCGGGTTGTCAAACATGCAGCAGCCGTCATGGTGCTTGGTAGTGATGACGAAGTACTTCATGCCGGCTTCTTTCGCCAGCTTCGCCCAGACGACGGGATCGTACAGATCCGGGTCGAAGTGGTCGAAGTACTTCTGGTACTCCTCGTCAGGTATCGCCTCATACTTCTTGACCCATTCGTGCCGCCCCGCCGCCGCATAGACGCCCCAGTGAATGAACATCCCGAACCGATCATGCACAAACCACTCAGTATCTCCCGGCGTGTCCTTGTACTCGAATGCCATGATTTTCCCTCCAGATTGATAATCCCGTTCTGCAATACAGAGTTCGTGTCAGCGTGCAGTACCAAGTTCGCCGCTTCCGCTAGGTTTGCCTTGGCGTTGTGGGATTCCTCCGTCCGGAGAAGGAATGCTCTTCCGCGTGGACAATAATATGGAAAGAGTTGCTATGGCTATTGTGTGCCAACATAGCGACACGGCCTGGAGAATTGACCAGATGAAAAGGAGATATGTGTCATGAGACGACTGTATTGGCTTATCATCATCTGCCTGTGTCTTTTTTTGAGCAGCGCACCTGTCTGGGCGGCGAGTGAAGAATCCGCCAAGCAGGCCGTGGCCAAAGCGTTTCCTGACGTATCCTTCGCACAGGCGGCGGCAATCTTCCAGTTGCTGACCACGCTGCAGGACGGCGACACTTCGGTCATCATGATCAATGGCACCGGCGCCTCGTTCCATGCTGACGGGGATAGTATCGTAGTCGGTGGCAAACCGGGAACTCCAGGCGCGCCGGCCACGGGTACTACAGCCAAGCCGCAGACTGTGGTCAAGCCCCCGACGCACCCACCGACAGAGCTCCCGGCACGCAATTCGGCGCTGGTGTACAGCATCGCTACCAAGCCCCTTGATCTGGATCTCTTCCGGGCTGAAGTGGCGCGCAACGGCCACAATGTAGTCGCCACAACAGACGATTCAGTCACATTTCTCATGGGAGCCAACGCCGACATTGTCACCTTGACCAGCGATGGAACCATCTGCGTACGCAGCGCCGAGCCGCTCGACAGCCTTGACACCGTGGACCTGCTTGAGGCAGAAGCTGCCGGCGCAATGAGCTATCTGCAGAAAGTTAATGCCAGCGTCACCGACGGCACCGTCGCAGCGGGTCTGCGCGGCCACATATACTACTCAAATCCCCCATACACGCATAAGCAAATCAGCTTTCTCGGCCAGACGCCTAACCAACGGTGGATGTCGTCCCGTTTTCGATCCGCGCTGCGGATACCGGATATCGAGGTAAAAGAGGCGCGACTGAGCTTGCGGTTCCTGCGGCGCAGGGACGTGTTTTCCGATTGGTCATGGGTCGCGCCGACTATAACCATAGACGGAGCAAAAGTCATCAGGCCCATAGACGGAGCAAAAGTCATCAGGCCCAGCGTAGGAAAACGCTCTTACACCGCTGATATCACTGACCTTCTGACCCCTGGGGAGCATGCACTTGGTGTGAAGGTGGAACAAGGCCAGGGCACGGCAACCGGCAGCGAGTTCGGAATTGATATGATAGTGGCGGCGGGAAGCGAAGCCGACTTCGAGGCGGTCGCCAGGGGCGAGACCATCACCAGCTCCTCATCGCAGCCGCTGGAGGCGATCGCCAGGGACTGGGAGGCGCTGGCCGGGGCACTGTAGGGCAACCACACGACATTTCGGCATTCCATAACTGATCATCGCATAGCGCGGGCTTTCCCTACTACCATCGCGTGGCTCGGGCTTCCCGTAGGCCCTGAGCTTGTCGAAGGGCAGCCCGACGCCGTTGGCATTGCCGTTCTCCCCTCTCCCGTTTTGGGAGAGGGGCCG
>JALGTY010000580.1 GCA_029821145.1 Candidatus Zipacnadia bacterium | reverse complement strand
GCTGACCCCGATCTGAACCTGGAAAAAGGGGTGAACCAGCCACGGCCTCTGCGTGTGACGCTTGGCGGAACCTGGCGTCTGCTGGAGGCGACGGGAACCGTTTGCGCCTGGCAGTTGCCGGATGCAGGCGACAACGTGCGCATCGTGTCAGCAGATGCGGATGAGACGGTCCTGGAGATTCTCTGCGAGCACGGGGCAAGCTATGACATAAGCCTTGCCCGCTGACGACGAAATGTACAGTAGATCAATCTAACAGGGCGGGCAAGCTGAGGAGTTACGATTATGGAATATCGCAAATTGGGAAACTCTGATATCGAAGTATCAGCGGTCGGCTTCGGCTGCTGGCAGATCGGCGGGTACTACTGGGGCCGCGTGGACGAGGCGGAGTGGATTGCCGCCGTTCACCGAGCTCTCGATTCAGGGATAACTCTGTTTGACACGGCGGATTGGTACGGCTTCGGGCGCTCGGAGGAGCTTCTGGCGAAGGCTTTGGGGCCACGCAGAGATGAGGCCGTAATCGCGACCAAGGTGGGACTGACAATGCGCGGTGATAGGCACGACTTCGCCTCCAACGAGCTGCTCGAACTGGAGGACCATATCGAAAAGGACCTCAGCCGCGGCCACATCATGCAGGCAGCCGCAGACAGTTTACGCCGGCTCCAGACCGATGTAATAGACCTCTACCTCCTGCACTGGCCGGATGTCACAACGCCGCCGGAGGAGACTATGGAGGCAATGGGCGAGCTGGTGCAGGCCGGCAAGGTCCGGGAGGTCGGCTGCTGCAACTTTTCGGTTTCCGAGATGCGCGAGGCCCATTCCCACCGTGCCCTGGCAGTCCACCAGTTCCCCTACAACATGCTGAACCGAGAGCCGGAGCAGGAACTGCTCCCTGCCTGCCAGGATGACAACATCAGCACCATGGCCTACTGGACCCAGGATGACAACATCAGCACCATGGCCTACTGGACGCTGTTCAAAGGCATGCTCACGGGTAAGTACACGGAGGATTCCGTATTCGAGACCGACGACTGGCGGCACCACGATCCCGCATTCCAGGGCGATAGCTTCAAGCGCAGTCTGCAGATCGTCGAAAAGCTCAAGCAGGTCGCCGACGATGAAGCCATCACGCCCGCCCAGTTGGCGATCGCCTGGGCCATCCGCCCAGCAGGTGCACCGCAATAGTCGGCGCGAAGCGGCCTCAACAAGCTGAACAGAATGCGAAGGCGGCAGATGTGCAGCTTTCCGATGTGACGCTGGCGAGAATCGAAGACATTCTGTCGGGAGAATAGCCATGATTGTTGACGCGCACGCCCATATCGGCAAGTTCAACTCCTGGCCGCTGGCGAAGGGCAAGCCGGAGGAGCTTGTGGGGATACTCAGGCGGGAGGGCATTGACTATGCGCTGACGAGTTCGGCGCTGGCCATCTACTATGACTGTCCTGCCGGCAATGCGGAGTTAATCCGGGCGGCTGAAGAGTACAAGGAGATTGTGCCTCTTCTGTGTGTCAATCCGCGACGGAAGCAAGAGGCTATTACGGAGTTGAATAGCTGGCAGGAGCGTGGTTTTGTGGGCCTCAAGCTCCACCCGACCGCGCATGAGTACTCGCTGACTTCGCCCGCTGCCGAGGCCGTGTTGGATTTCGCTGAAGAGGCTGACATGCCCGTTCTGAGCCACTCATCCGAGGATGACGCTCGCTGTGGGCCGGCGGCGATACGTGCTGTGGCCGAGCGCCATCCGGGATTAGCGCTCATCGTCGGGCATGCGTGTCTGTTTTCTTCCCGCGAGGTCGTCGAGGTGGCCGAAGAGCATCCGAATGTCTATCTGGAGCTATCGGTGAATTATGAGGCGGGAAAGCTGGAGGATACCATCGATCGGCTGGGCTGCGACCGACTGCTGTTCGGTTCCGACGTTCCGCTGCACAATCCCAGCGTGATGCTGCAGCGAATAAGGGTTGTCGGGCTGCCAAAACCGGATGAAGATAAGATTCTCTATCAGAATGTGCAACGCTTGTACAACTTGGCCCTGTGAGAGCAACGACCTCGGGCTGGAAGCTGAGAACGCTATCGCATTCTCACCTGCCCTTCGACAAGCTCAGGGCAGGCCGAGCTACGCGTTGGTGAATAATTAGGTGTAGGAGGATGAGTACTATGATGTTCGAGCGGTCACAAGAACTGTTTGAGAGGGCCCAAAACTCTTTAGCCGGCGGCGTCGGAGCGCAGGTGCGCTCATTCTCGCTGCCCACGCCAATCTACTTCGAGCGCGGTGATGGCTCGAAAATCTACGATGTAGATGGCAATGAGTACATAGACTACCTGCTGGCCTACGGGCCGCTTATTCTCGGCCACTGCCCGGGGCCGGTCGTAGAGGCGGTAAGGGCACAAATCGATGCCGCGACACTATTCGGCGCGCCACATGAGACTGCGATCCAACTTGCCGAAAAGCTGGTCGAAATCGTGCCTTGCTACGACCTGGTGCGGTTCAACAACAGCGGCTCGGAGGCGGTGCAGGCTATCCAGCGACTGGCACGGGGCTTCACCGGCAAGCCGAAGATTCTTAAATTCGAGGGGCACTACCACGGCTGGTATGACAACATCTACATCAGCCATCTGCCGGAAGCGCTCTCGATGATCGGTCTGGAAAACGCCCCATGGCCGGTGCTCGGCACCGCCGGCCAGCCCGAGAGCGTACTCCAGGACATCGTCGTTCTCGGCTGGAACGATCTGGAGATCGTCGAGAAGACGCTCAAAGCCCATGGCCACGAGATCGCCGCTATCATCACTGGAACGATCTGGAGATCGTCGAGAAGACGCTCAAAGCCCATGGCCACGAGATCGCCGCTATCATCACCGAGCCGATCATGAGCAACTGCGGCGTTATCCCGCCAAATGACGGTTATCTCGAGGGCCTGCGAAGGCTCACCCAGGAGTATGACGTGTTGCTCATCTTCGACGAGGTGATCACCGGCTTCCGGCCGGCTCTGGGCGGAGCGCAGGAATACTACGGCGTGACGCCTGACCTTGCCATATTCGCCAAGGCCCTGGGTGGCGGCTATCCGATACTGAGTTGGGGCGGT
>JALGTY010000002.1 GCA_029821145.1 Candidatus Zipacnadia bacterium | reverse complement strand
GGCTCGCCAATCTCGCCGCGGTATTACTCGGCAAGCTGAGGGCAACTTTGGCTGTCGCTGTGACCTTGTAAGCCGCCGGCCCGACCTCGGTGACACTGACGGCCTGCGGCCAGAAGACCTCATCTCCCACGCCATAATCATACACTTCAAACCAGGAGCCCACCGGGAACTCGGCCTGTAGCTTCTCGGGTGGGCATTCCGGGTGCGCTTGTGAATCAATGAGCGCTCCTCCGCGCACGTCTATGATGCGGTAATCTGCGGTGCGCTCGGCGTTGACCAGGCGGGCGCCGTCGTAATAGCGGTAGTGGTTGAGAACGAAGGGAGTGTTCGTCTCGACCTTGTAATCGCTGTGGCCGGTGACCTGGCCCGTCCCGATCCGCGAATCGAGATCCAGACGTAGCTTGGTGCCGGCTGCTGTGGTCTCCGCCTCAAGAACCTGGTAGGCAACGCGCCGCACCGGATTGAAGATATGTATGTACTTACCGAGCAGTCGCTCCGGATGTTCGAAGGGAGGCGAGACGGTGATGGTCTCGGCGACCCGGTCCACACTGGTGATCATTGCCTGGTATTGTCCCGCATCGGTCACGACCCCACGCCCGTTCTTGGTGAGACGCGTGCCGCCCACCAGCACCACCTGAGCCGGCTCGCCGTCCTGCTCGGAGTAGAGGCCAAAACGGCCGGCAAACTCAAAGCCGCCCGCCGCCGTGTGCACAGTACCCGGGTCGGCGGCTGCGAAGATGGTGTCGGTGCGGCCATTGCTCAACTCCACCACGCACCCATAGGCCTCGAAGCCGGCCTCGTCCTCACCCGATACCTCCAGAGCGCGGACCGACTTGACCACCGGCTGCTCCCGATACAGTTCCATGACATTGACGATCTGGGTGCGGGCGGGCGTCTCCTGCTGGTTGTGCATCAGCACCCACTTCATCTCATAGGGCGATCCGCCCGTGGGTGATTTGCCGTCACAGATGGCTACTTCGTTGATATTGGCCTGCGGGACGGTCATGCGGAAATGCAGACCGTCGGAGTTCTTCAGCGCCCAGTCGGCTGACCATCCTGGCTCAGGCGCGCGGTCACGCTCGACGTTGTAGAGGTGAACGAAGCCGTACATCTCGGGCTGGCGGATTATCCACGGGCGCACCGGCGGCTCGGACTCCCATAGGTTCTGGCCATACGCGATGTCGGGGCCGGCCAGGGTGCCGCCCTGCTGCTTCTCCAGCTTCAGTCCCTGGGTAACGAATTCTCCCTCCTGGCAGTGAAAGCTCCACCAGTGATCTTTGCCGCCGGAGATCCGGTAGAAATCCAGGTAGTAGGACTCAGTATCCGATACATCAATTACCGCCAACATGCGCCGCTGCCAGTCATCGGGCAGTAGCTGGTAGCCCTGTCCAGGGCTCACTGCGTCCTCGTAGCCTCGGGCGAAGGCTTCGGTGACATGCACCGGGCCCTCGTCCACAAACAACTGGTTGGTGGCCGTCAGGCCGACGTAAGGGATCTGGCGGGCAAGATTGTGTGTGATCCAGCAGTACGTCCAGTCGCCGCCGCGAGGATAGCCGAGCTGCCCCAGTATCTCGCTCTGCTCGGCGTCAAGCCCTATGTGCATGATGTCATTGTGCCGATGGTTGCGATATTGGCCGTACATCATCCACAGGGCGCGCTTGGCGTCACCTTTGCCGCTGCGCAGCATGGCCAGGCCGTAGCCGTCCTGCAGGGAGCTCCTGTCATTCCAGTCATCCGGCCATTTGGCAGCTTCCGCCTCAATCTGCTGCCGCGTGTAGGGAAAGTCCGTGGAGGGCTGCCAGCCCGGCGCATTGACCAGTGCCCATGCGAACTTCGGGTCTTTGAAGATCTGGTAGGCGTGCTCGAAGGCGGCTGCACCGCCCGTTTGCCATGTCCGCCGGGGCATCTTATGGTAATACGGATAGGCGCGATCGTAACCTCGTCCCGCCGTATCATCGCCGAGTTTCGGATAGGCCCGGTCTATGGTGACGGTGTTCATGCAGAAATCAAAGACACTATGGTAGCGCCGGCTCTTGCTGAGATTGGGGTACTTATCTTCCGGATAGACCTGCGGGCGCATTGAGCGGAGGTGTTCGACACCTTCAACAATCGGTGTCATAGTGCACACATGTACGCCGTTGTAGTGGCCGGTGGCCTCGTACGGTGCGCCATCGCGGAAGAAGGTATTGGTCACGAAGTAGCGCATTTTGCCGCGCGGATGGTCGTAGAGCCAGTCCATGAACTCGTTGCCGCGCTGGTAGTTGAGGCACTCGGCCATCCGTACCAGACCCATCTGCGAACGCGGCTCGTTTGAGGAGGTCGCTCCGTCCATCGCGCCCTGCATCCACACAGCAAACAAGTTCTCCTCGAGAAAGCGTCGCAAGTCTTCATGGTTCTCAATCTCGGTGAAGCCCTTGGAGTGCAGGAAAGGCATGATTTCCTGATCCTGCTGTATGGCGGGGAATATCTTTTTATAAGCCACTGCGTGGCTCATCTGGTAGCCAGGCTGGGCAATGCGATACATGGTGAAGCCGCTGTTTCTGAGGAAGGGGCCGTCGCTGAAAAGGCTCTGGCCAAGTCGCTCGACCTGCTCGGCCTTGTTGCGGTGGCGGTGGTGCGTCATGGTCGCGAGGTAGGCATACTCAACGGCCAGCCGGCTCATTGCCACCAGCGCTTTATGAACGTAGCGCATATCGTCGGTGGCCAGGTAGGCATCGGCACACTGCGGGGCGACACTGAGCATCCTGTGACAATACGCCTGACAGAGGTCAGCAATGAAGCCGTAATGCTTGCCGTCTGGAGCCACGTATCCGCCGCCGATGCCGTCGTCGGGGAATTCGCCACTGGTGAAATCATCGTTGGCGAAATCGTTGCTGGGGTAGATCTCCTTGCCGATGGGGCACTGGATCTTCCAACTGAACGGCAGACTGGAGTCTTTGATCCACGGGTACCATGCCTTTACCGAATAGATCTCTTTACCATGAATTGGGCAGCCATGACGGATGTTGACATAGTGAAACCTGGGGATGGTGGAATCAGGCTGCAGGGCCCAGATCTCGTCATCACTCATGTCCACCCACTTCAGGTCCACCTCCTGGCCCTGCTTGGCCTGCTTGACCGCCTCGCTGGTGATGGTCTGGGTCTGCTTCAGCTCGGGCAGCGTCTCACCCAGGGGCCAGCGGCGAGGCAGTTGCTTGCCCTTCAGCTCGCGGAACTCGCGCAACTGCTCGAAGGACCAGATCTCGAGGGAGGTCGTGATAGGGCCGTCGGGGTGACCAAAGACGATGTCGGCCTGCTGGGTCGGAACGAGGCTGCGGAAGTAGTACTTGCGCAAGTCGGACCTGGCCGGCAAGGGGGTACGGTCGAGAAGCCGGACACATTCAGGTACCTTTACCGCTAATTCCGGCGCGTCCTGGGGGACCCGCAGTGCAATCAGGAAGAGCCGGCCAACGCCAATGATATCCGGTTGATAGGCAACGGGGTCGTTGGTGTCTGCGTGGACGGGGAATGCGGCGGCCGCACAAACCATAGCAGCAACACAAGCAAGTCGCGCCCAGGTCATGGCCTCACCCCAGCTTTGACTTTATGCAAGTTGCTTCAGTGAACAGGGCAAGCGCCTGACGTGGCCGGCCTCTGTACTGTGCCCCTGATAACGTGATGGCCGCAACCCAGGCCAGCTTCTACCGCTTGGCCCTCCAGTATTTGTCGTTGGCGGCCAGTGAGACGGCCTCGCTGGCTGACATCCACTTGGCATGTCCGTCGCAGAAGGCGTAGTTGGACCCCTGGTTGTGAATGCGGGGGCGGTTGTAAGTCTCCGCGAGGGTTAGAAACGAGGCCCTATACGGTGCATAGACAACTCCCGCGCCCCTATCCACGGCGTAGCATTCGCCGATCATGATGGTCTCACTTGGGTTGGTGATTTCTGCGACCGCAATCCAATTCACATACACGTAGTTCCAGCCGTAGTGACTGGCCGCAACTCTGCCGCTGGAAGTGTGACGGTCGCCGCTGGGGCAGACCCATATGTGGACGCTACCGCTCGGTCGCATGTACGCGTCAGTAGCATACGAAGCTATATAGGGCGAAACCATATGCGCCCACTTGATGTTAGTGTTGCCGGGGCGCTCATGCCTATATCCTGGCAACCGCTCATCATAATCCTGGACGTACATGTGGCAACCCAGCGCTATCTCCTTGACGTTGCTCAGACAAGTCGTCTGCCGCGCCTTCTCGCGAGCGCGGGCGAATACCGGGAACAGTATCGCCGCCAGAATCGCGATAATGGCGATCACCACCAGCAGTTCGATAAGCGTGAATCCCTTGCGCATCACAGTACCTCCCCCAGCGTAAGCTAGTTACCCAATGAATACTATCCTGTCCGGCCAGCTTCTACCGCCTGGACGTCCAATACCTGGCATTGGAGGAGACTTCGGCGGCCTCAGTGGCGCGACCACAGATCATGGCTGTACATGTATTGGTTTTCGTGGTACCACTTGGCGTGCCCATCCACAAAGCCGAGGTTGCCGCCGCCGTTGTGTCGCACTCCCAGCATGTTGTACTGCCAGTAAATGTCGCTAGGGTTGGGGGCGTAGCCGTAGCGTCCCGGGCGATAAAGGACGTGGCCCCCGGAGTCGCCGAACATCATGGTCTCTGAGGGCCGGCCAAACTCGGCGAGTTTATGCCAGACGATGAACTCGTAGTTCCATCCGTAGCCGACGCCGACGTTGCCGTAGGAGGGGCAGTACCAGACCTGCGAGTTCTTGACGTAGGGGTCAATCAGTGTTACCCAACTGATCTTCACCGTCTCGCTCCGGTAAGCAAGCAGTCGCTCGTCATAGTCCTGTGCGTACATCAGTACTCCCAGGGCGATCTGCTTGACATTGCTCAGACACGAGCTCTGCCGTGCCTTCTCACGGGCCCTGGCAAAAACCGGAAAGAGTATCGCCGCCAGGATCGCAATGATTGCGATCACCACCAACAGTTCAATAAGTGTGAACCCCTTTCGCATCACAACACCCTCTCTCTGGTTCAGATTAATCAGCTAACAACATATTACCCCCCGCTTGGGAGGTGGTGGAACCGGAAGTGGCGCCAGCGCCGGTTGATCGCCAAGGTACGCAAGGCCACAAGATGGCGGCGGCTCCGGCCAGGCTCCAACGCATGCCCGCCAGCTTCTACCTCCTGGCCACCCAATACTTGGCGTTGGAGGAGAGTTCGCTGGACTCGCTGTCCCGCATCCACTTGGCATGCCCGTCGCAAAAGGCGAAGTTGGACCCCTGGTTGTGGATGCTGGGGCGGTTGTTAACGTCCACGTAGGTCGTTTTCCAAGAGGCGCTTCTCGGCGGATAGACGACCCCACCCCAGCCCCCCGCCTGTTTTTCGGCAACCATGATGGTTTCGGCGGGCCTGGTGATCTCGGCGATCGCTATAAAAAACAGGTAATAGTAGTTCCAGCCGTAGTGCGAAGTCGCAACGGTCCCGCTGCCATAGGTCCGGTCACCACTCGGGCACAGGTATAGCTGGGCGTTCTTCACATAGGGCAGGATCATATGCTGCCACTTGATGCCCGTGTTGCCCGGTAGTTCGTGGCGGTAGGACGGCGTGCGCTCGTCATAGTCCTGGAAATACATGTGCAGACCCAGCGCGATCTGCTTAAGATTGTTGAGGCACGAAGTCTGGCGCGCCTTCTCGCGAGCGCGGGCGAATACCGGAAACAGTATCGCCGCCAGGATCGCGATGATTGCGATCACCACCAATAGTTCAATAAGCGTGAATCCCTTTCGCATCACAATACCTCCTCTAATATAAGTTAGCTACCCAATGAATGGTATCCTGTGCCGGCCGCCCTGTCAATATGTTTCTGCAACCGGGCAGCATCCAAAATTGTGATGATATTGCACAGACTGAAGCGGCGGGCGGCCCATCGTTTGCCAGATTGGCGGGCAGGCCTAATGGCTCGCCAATCCGGCCTTGACATTCTTCGGCAGACTGAGAGTGAACTTGTCCGTGGCTGTGACTTGGTAGGCCGCCGGCCCGACTTCGGTGACGCTCACCGTCTGCGGCCAGACCACTCTGCGGCCAGACCACTTCATCGCCGACCCCGTAGTCATAGATATCGAACCAGGTGTCCGCCGGGAATTCGGTTTCCAATGTAGCGGCATCGAGGTCCGGATGCACGCCGGCATCAATCAGGGCGAACCTGGCGCTCTGCACGCCGGCCAACTGATACTCGGCAGTGCCGTCGGCGTTCACGATGCGTGCACCATGATAATACCGGTAGCGGCTCAGGTGGAACGGTGTCGGGGTGAGCACCTTGGGCCCGTCAATACCGGTCGCTTTGCCGGTGCCGATGCGCGAGTCGAACTCCAGGCGCAACTCTGCCCCGTCGGCCACTTCCTTCGCTTCGAGCACCTTATAGGCGATGCGGCGCACCGGGTTGGTTATGTAGATGTAGTTGCCGACCATGGCGGCCGGGTTCTGGGGCGCAGGCGACACCGTAATAGTCTCCGTCTCTCTATTCACCTTGGTGATTCCGCCACGGTACTCGCCGGTTTCCTGGGTGATACCAATTCCGTTTTTCGTGAGCCTGGTACCGCCGACCAGTACCAGGGAGGTCGTCACGCCGTCTTGCTCGGAATGCAGGCCGAAGCGGCCGGCGAACCCAAAGCCGCCCGCCGCCGTGTGCGCAGTATCCGGGTCGGCGGCTGCGAAGATGGTATCGGTGCGACCGTTGGTCAGTTCGACGACGCACCCGTAAGCCTCAAAGCCGGCTTCATCGCCTCCGGAAACTTCCAGGGGCCGTACCGACTTGATGACCGGCGCGCCGTTGTAGAGCTCCATAACATTCATAACCTGGGTCCTGGTGGGTGCCTCAGCTTGTTTGTGCAGCAGAATCCATTTCATTTCGTATGGATCGCCACCGGCTGGAGAGGTCCCGTCAGCGACAATCGCCTCCATACCCTCGGCCTGCGGGACGGTCATGCGAAAGTGCAGGCCGTCGGCATTCTCCAGCGCCCAGTCAGCCCACCACGGCCCCTCAGACTTCCCGCGCTGCACATTGTACAGATGTGCGAAGCCAAACATCAGGCCGCGCCAGCCATAAGTAGAGTGCAGAGAACAGCCGTTAGCCTTGAGCCACTCGGGGTCACCGTAGGGCACCTCGGGGCCGGCGACGGTGCCGCCCTCCTGCCTGGTCAGGTCTATCCCGCCGGTGGTGAAGTCGCCTTCCTGGGCGTGGAAGGACCACCAGTGCTCCTCGCCACCGTGAATGCGATACAGATCCACGCAGTAGAACTGGTCGTCAGATACATCCACAATGGCCAGCATCCGGCGTTGCCAGTTATCGTCGGAGACCTGATAGCCCTCGCCGCTGCTGACCTTGTCACTGAAGCCGTGCGCCAAGGCCTCGCAGACGTGCACCGGGCCGGCGTCGGCGAACAGTTGGGAGGTGGCGGTCATTTGCACGTAGGGGAACTGGCGGGCCAATATCTGCGTCATCCAGCAGTGCTCCCAGTAACCCCAGTTGCGCGGGTAGCCCATGTGTCCCAGGATTTCGGACTGGTAGCCATCGAGCCCTATCTGCATGATATCATCGTGGGTGTGCCCGCGCGCCCGCCCGTACATCATCCACAGCGCGCGTTTGTTGTCACCCTCACCGCTACGCAGCATCGCCAGACCGTAACCGTCCTGGAGGCAACTTGGGTCGTTGAATTCGTCAGGCCATTGCGCTGCAGCGGCTTCAATCTGCTCGCGGGTGTAAGGGAATTCCATGGAGGGCTGCCAGCCAGTATGATTCGCAAGCGCCCACGCGAATTTAGGGTCCTTGAAGATCTTGTAGGCGTGCTCAAAGGCCGCAACGCCGCCATTTTGCCAGCGTATTTTGCCCCGCTTACCATATCGTGGGTAACTGCCACCGTCACCGACCTTGGGATAGGTGCGGTCAATGTTGACAGTATTCATGGAGAAGTCAAAAATGCTGTGGTAGCGGCGGCTCTTGCTGAGATTGGGGTACTTATCGTCCGGATAGACTTCCGGGCGCATCTCGCGTAGGTGTTCAATGGACTCGACGATGGGGCCAATGGCCGTCACATGCATGCCATTGTAGCCGCCGGTGGATTCGTAGGGAGCACCGTCGCGGAAGAAGGTGTTAGTCACAAAGTAGCGCATCTTGCCGCGGGGGTGATCGTAAAGCCAGTCCATGAACTCGTCGCCGCGCTTGTAATTCAGACACTCCGCCATCCGCGCCAGTCCGCGCTGGGCATAGGGCTCATTCGAGGAAGTGGCCCCGTCCATCGCCCCCTGCATCCACACGGCGAAGAGGTTGTCCTCGATGAAGCGCCGCACATCTTCATGAGTTTTCACGTCGAAGCCCTTGCTCTGCAGGAAGGGAATGATTTCCTCGTCCTGGTCAATGGCCGGGAAAATCTTGTCATAGGCCTCGGCATTGCGCCATTGAGGCCCGGGCTGGGCGATGTGATACTCGGTAAAGCCGCTGCCAGCGAGAAATGGCCCATCCGCAAAACGACGAGGGCCGACAAAACGCTCATTGGCCCAGATCTCACCAATATAGCGGTGATGAGTCATGGTGGCAAGGTAGGAATACTCTTCCGCCAGACGGCAGAGGATGACCAGAGCCTTATGGACGAACTTTATATCACCGGTGGCCAAGTAGCCATCAGCGCAAGCCGGGGCAATCGTCAAGGCCTTGCGGCAATACTCCCGGCAGAGCTCAGCGACAAAGTGGTATGCCTCGCCTTTGAGTATGCACCCGCTTGTAATCCCGTCATCAGGAAACTCTCCGCTGGTGAAATCATCATGGGCAAGATCGTTGGAAGGATATTCTTCGTCACCGATCGGACAGCGAACTTTCCACGTGGCGGGTATTGGAGTGCCCTTGTGCCAGGGATAGTAGGCTCGGATGCGGTAGATTTCTCTGCCGTGAACCGGACAGCCCTTCTCCAGATTAACCCAGCCAGTACGGCGAATGGTACTGTCCGGCTGCACCGACCAGATCTCTTCATCGGTGTAGTTAAGCCAGTTCTTGCCCGGCGCTCCACGACCCTTCATGTACTCTTTGAGAGCATCGGGAGTGATGGTCTGGGCTTGCTTGAGTTCGGGCAGCTCTTCACCCAACGGCCAGCGGCGCGGAAGTTGCACACCCTTCAACTCCCGAAACCTCCGCAGGTCCTCAAATGACCATATCTCTATAGAGATGGTGATTTCGCCGGCTGGGTGATCAAAGACGATGTCGGTCTGCCTGGCCGGAGTGAGGCTGCGGAAGTAGTACTTGCGCATGTCCTGTTTGGTGGGAAGTGGTGTGCGGTCGAGCATCTCGACTTCATCCGGCACCGTCACCTTGATCTGTGGCGCGTCAGTCGGTACCTTCAGCACGATCATGAAGAGGCGATTCACACCAAGGATGTCGGGCTGGTACGCTATCATCTCATCCCCCTGACCGAACACCGGGATACACAGCGCCAGAAACGCCAACAGAAGTGTGCCAATCAGCAATTCGTACCAACGCATTACCGTCACCTCTTTGGCTGAGAGAGTTACGGATGACAACTTCGCCTGCATAACCTGAACGACCTCGGGCTGCCCTTCGACGTTGCTCAGGGCAGGCCGAGCCACGCGTTCATGAATAACGCGGGTTAGACATGCGCTATGACAGCCTCTGCCTTGCCCGTCGGCATCGCCACATACAGCCACCGGGCGTTGTGCTGCTCGCGAACCACATATCGCGCCGACTCGCCGTTGACCTCCACAGAGCCCGGCTCTCCGTCAGGCCACAGCAGTTGGATGATGCAGCCTGCCGGATAGTCGGTCTGTGTCCGCACGGTCACTTGTTGCTCCTCGCGTTCTATGGCTTCAATCGCCGACGCATCTCTGGCATGCCACCACAGGCACATCTCGTCAGTGCCGAAGTGGAGCGGGTTCATTTCCAGCTTCTGCATATATGCCAGGGCTTCCTTGACCGCCGCCTGCGGCGCATCTTCGGTAAGACGGATGGGATGGAAGAACAAATTCATCGTCAGATTCCAGAACTTAGCCAGTTCGATGGCGCGGTGCAAGTGGCTGAATTCGGCACTTTCCCCCATGTAGCCGCACTCGTAGGCTGTGACGGGTTGTGAAGTGAAGTCAATGCGGCCGTTATCCTGGCTGTAGTCGTCATAGTAGTGGAACGGGTAGCAGGTGCCGAAGGCGAAGTTGCACTTGTTGACCGGGTTGGACGGCGGGTAGCGCCAGTGTGCGCGGTTGTTGTCGCCCTTCATGCCCAGCTCGGCCAGCCAGCGCGCCGGCTCAGCCCAGCCGGTCCAGGTCATGCAGTGAAAGACCGTGCAAACCGGGACCTCGCCATAGGCCTCGTAGTAGGCGTCGAGTTGGTCGGCGAGGTCCTGGCGTGTGATACGGTAGGGCTGCTGACCCGCAGTAGTGAAGTTGAAATGAATTGAGGTCTCACAACCGAGTTCTTTGAGTTGGTTGAACTTCTCGGCCGACAATGTGTGGATGGGCACCGGCGACTGCATGATATTGATGTGGTACGGCAGACTCATCTCGACCATAAACTCAGCGGCGGGGATTTGCACATCGGTGGCCCCTTCGTCATCGCCGCCCCAGTGAAAGACCGCGTCCGGAATTGAGCCGTCGGCGGCAGGCGGAAGCTGGTGCAGGAACACTCCGCCATGCTCGGCGATGATGCGCCGCAGCGCGAACATCATCAGATCGGCATACGGTACATTTGCCTCCCAGGGTCGCGTGGTGATCTGGTCCATGGTGCGCAGTGAGTTGTCGCCATCGTAGTCTTCATAGACCGGACGCCCTTGCTGCATCGCCCAGGTGCACTGCGCCAGGTCGAAGGCCCAGTAACATGCGGCGCCGTCGCCGACAGTGCGGTACGTAACCGCCGGCTGGTGCAGGTCCTGCTCGAACAATGACAGCAGGTGCGCCAGCTCGCGGCAGTCCGGGGCACGCAGCCGCTGCATCGGGGCCAGCACCGGCATGGCGGCACCGCGTTCGTAGGGCGGCAGCAGCGCCGCACTGAAGTCCTCGTCGCACAGTCGGAGGCAAGCGGAAGGGGTGAACTCATCCCCGGCCTGTTCGATCACGCCCTCCACGCTGATGCCAAACAGCTCATCGAGGCCGCCAGTGGCAAAACCTATCAGCAGCCCGCCGAATGTCACCCACTCTGACAGGGCCTTCACCTGCGCATCTGTCAGGCACTCTTGCGGCAGTGGCGGCAACAGCAGGATGTTGTATTGCTCCAAATCGTCGGCTGTCAATTCATCGGGGCCCAGCAGGCTATGTGGTAGGCCCATGCGGTTGAGGATTTCGCGATAATAGACCGGCCAGTAGTTGCGACCTGCGGCATTGGCCTGTGCGCGCAGGCTGTCGTCGTGAACTATAGCGGCTTTGAACTCTGACATGGTAGCCTCCGGGACTGATGGTATTTGCTGACGTATAGTTCGCTGAGCGAACGATTTGTCCTGCGCGCAAGAAAGTCCGTAGCCGCTGTGAAGGAATTGCGCGTATGAAGGGGAACACTCAGGCATTGGACATCAGAGGGATTTGTGGTAAAATGGCAGCAGTCTCCGCAAGACCTCGGCGAGACTGTGTCTTTGCCGAGGTTGTTGCTGTGCGGATATGACTGTTTGTCAGGCGGTTGACAGAATTCATTAGAGAATGGGAGCATCAGTGAATGACCGAGTTAGGGCTTAAGGGACTAGAGAATCTCATGTTCAGGACACTGCCCCAGGACCTACCCGACCAGCTCGCAGCCTGGCGCGAGGAGCTCCAGGCCCAGTACGCGGGCGCAGCCTCCGACGAGCTGCGCAACGAGGCCGCCGAGCTGCTGGCTGAAAACGCTGTTGATCTCCAGTCCGTACTTGCTGACTGGAATCTAAAGAACCGGTCCCGTCACGGCGACCAGGCGCTCAGTGACGAGCAACTCGCCGAAGAGAGCGATAAGAGCATCGCTATCCTGGAGGAATTCGGGCGCAACGAGTTGATCGCCAGCGCAAGGCAAGAGATTGCGGCTATCGCATCCAGCAACCTGGCCAGACTAGCCAGGATGGCGCTGGCCGGCGAAGTCAACACCTACTGGGGTAATGACTACGCGGCCCATCTGCGCCAGGCCATGCACAAGGGCGCGGCCATGGTCACTACCAATCCGGTACTGGTCAACGTCGCCCGCACCGAAGACCCGGGTTACTGGACGCCGGTGCGCGACCGCCTCCAGGAGAGCTATCCTGACTACGACCCGATGCAGCTTGGCTACGCGATGACTATCGAGGTGGTCCTGTCTAACGCCCGCCTGCTCCGCCCGATCTGGGAGTTGACTGATCGCGCGATGGGCTACGTTTCACTGCAGCTCTCACCCAAAGAGGCGCACAACGTCGAGGCCATGGTCGAGGGCGCCCGCTGGGTCTGGGAGCGGCTGGAAGTCGGCCTCGGTGGCACCCCCAACTGCGTATTCAAGGTCCCCGGCACTAAGGCCGGCATCACCGTGGCCGAGACGCTCACCTCCGAGGCCATGGGCATAAACGTCACCGTCAACTTCTCGCTGCCCCAGCAGATCGCTTTCGCCGGCGCCATTGAGAGCAACAGCACCACCAAGGTCTGCTACCGGACGCAAATGGACGGGCGCCTTGACGACCCGGTGGGCGAGGAACTGCAAGCCGCCGGCGTATCGGATTGGGAAGAGGTAAAGAAGTGGTGCACTACGGCGATTCGGCAGCGCGAATACCGGATGTTGTGCCTGCCTCCCGAAGAGGGCGGCCTGGGCTTCACCAAGTCGATTCCGCTGCCGGCTTCCGGACGCGGGCCATGGAATATTCTGCGGTCAATCCAAAATGGCCCTGTGCCCATCTTTCTGACTGTCTTCCCCAACCGCATCGAGGAGTTCGACGAGGAGCCGCGCGAACTCGATCCCAACGGCATGTGGGCGGAACTGCCCGAAGGCTACCTCGAAAAGCTCTACAAGTCGAAGCTCTTCCGCCAGGGCTACGAGCCCGATGGCATGACGGTGGACGAGTTCGACGACTACCTGCCGGTCGTCAATACACTCACCCAGTTTGCCGAGGGCTATGACGAGTTCATCGCCTGGGTCGCCGAGTAACAGACAACACCTGACAAGCACTGAGCCCACGTCGGCATGACGTGGGCTTTTTGTGTTTCACCACATTTGCAGCTTCCGGCGATCGTTAAGTCATTCCCAACTCTGACAGAAGGCAAGACTGCGCACGTTGTGCACTTGCGCTTCCAGCCCTGCCCCCCGCCCCTCTCTGCTGTATCGCAAGAGGCTGCCTTGTCTTGGCCTGTCTTTGACTTTGGATATGCTTTACGCTACACTGTAGCACTACGATAGCCTCCTGGCGCTGGGTTTACGGAGTTTCAGGCGAGATGTCAGTGAGAGTGATGATATAGTGATTCCGGTCAATGATTTCAAGCCGGGTCTGACCATTGAGTTGGACGGGCAAGTGTACCAGGTAGTCAGCAGCGAGCACCACAAGCCGGGCAAAGGCCAAGCAGTGGTGAGAACCCGTCTGCGGGAGGTCGAGAGTGGCAAGGTCTTCAATAAGACCTTCAACGCCGGTGTGAAGGTGCAGCGTGCCCACGTGGACCGGCGCAACATGCAATATCTATACTCCCAAGGCGACATTTTCTATCTGATGGACACCGAGAACTACGAGCAGATCGAGATCTCCAGAGCCCAAATCACCGAGGTTGCGCAGTGGCTCAAAGAGGGCGAGACAGTGATGATGGCCTCGTACCAGGGCAAGCTGTTGGGCCTGGAGGTGCCGCAGATTGTTGAGCGGACCGTAACAAAGACAGAGCCGGGCCTGCGCGGCGATACTGCCCAGGGCGGCAGCAAACCGGCCGTAATCGAGGGCGGTGTCACGGTCACGGTGCCTCTGTTCATCAACCAGGGGGCCGTCATCAAGGTGGACACGGGGACCGGCGAATACATAGAGCGCGTCAGCAACTGAGTGGGAGCTTTGCTTGCAGATGGATCAGGAACGCATCAAGCAGCTTATTGATATGCTGAGTAGCTCGAGTGCGGCCGAACTGGAGGTACGCGAAGGCGACCTGCGCATCAGATTGCGTAAGCGCGAGGGGACCCAACATCCGGTCGAGACGGCTAGCAGAATTCCGGAGGCGGCCGAGGAGAGCCGCGCCGAAGTGAGTGCCGAAGAATCTCTTGAGGACGCCACCATCATCACGGCCCATCTAGTGGGCCTGTTTCACCGTGGCACCGGTCCCAGCGGCGAGCCGCTGGCGGAGGTCGGTGATGAGGTTGCTTTAGGGCAAAGCATCGGCACCATCGAAGCGTTGCGCAACTTCACCGAGGTGACAAGCCCGGTTGACGGCACCGTGGCGCGCATCATCGCTGAGGACGGTGCGCCCGTGCAGTTCGGCGATCCCCTGCTGGCGATCAGGCCAAAAGCGTAGGCCGCCTTCTGGAGGCCACTGGGATGAACAACAGATGCGGCTTCACGATTGTTGGCATGCTTGTAGTGCTTGCCATTATTGGGATACTGGCCGTGGGTCTATACGGGCTGGGCGGCGATAAAGGCGGCAATGGTGAGAAGAAGTCAATCCCCGCCCGCGCCATGGAGAAAGCTGAATCGATAGAATGCCAGAGCAACCTTAACCAGTTGCGGCAGGTCGTGAGCATGCAGACGATGGAAGGACAGCCGCCGCCGAGTTCGCTGGCGGAGATGAAGATGGATGTGATCAGCAAATGTCCGGTGAGCGGCAAGGAGTACAAGTACGATCCGAGCACCGGCCGCGTATGGTGTGAGACGCATCCGCAATACTGAATTCAACGGTTGAGTTGAAGCGTTCCTATAGGGGCAATTGATGTTCAGGAAATTACTGGTGGCGAATCGTGGGGAGATTGCCTGCCGTATCTTGCAGGCGTGCCGGGAACTCAACATAAGCACGGTTGCGGTATATTCCCAAGCTGACGCCACTGCGCTGCATGTGAAACTGGCGGACGAGGCCGTGTGCATCGGCCCGCCTCCGAACCCGGATAGCTACCTGAATATTGCCAACCTCATCAGCGCGGCAGTTATCACAGGGGCCGAGGCGATTCACCCCGGCTACGGCAATCTCTCCGAGGTGCCCAGGTTCGCCGAGATATGCGACGCCTGCAAGATCGCTTTCATCGGCCCGTCTGCCGATGTGATAGCTCGGATGGGAGACAAGTCCCAGGCGCGGGCAACGATGAGTGCAGCCGGTGTGCCGGTGGTGCCAGGCAGTGATGGGCCTATTGAAGACGCCCGCGACGCTCGACTCATTGCTGAGCAACTGGGCTATCCGGTAATGCTCAAGGCTGTCAGTGGCGGTGGTGGCCGTGGCATTCGCATCGCGCACAACGGCGAGCAGCTCGAACAGTTCCTGGCCTCGGCGCAGGCCGAGGCGAAAGCTGCATTCGGCAACGACCAGTTGTACCTGGAGAAATTCATTCCCGAGGCCCGGCACATCGAGGTGCAGATACTCGCTGACACCCACGGCAACATGGTGCATCTGGGCGAACGTGACTGCTCGATACAGTACCGGCATCAGAAGCTGCTGGAGGAGGCGCCGGCTCCGGGAGTGTCCAACTCGCTGCGCAGACGGCTGGGTGAGGCGGCCCTGACGGCGGCAAGAGCCGCTGATTACGTCAATGCCGGCACCATAGAGTTCATCCTGGACAAGCGCGGCAAGTTCTATTTCATCGAGATGAACACCCGCGTCCAGGTCGAACATCCGGTGACAGAGATGCTCACCGGTATTGACATCGTGCGGGAGCAGATCCGGATCGCGGCCGGCGAAGAGCTGTCATGCGAACAGGGCAAGATATGGTTCAACGGCCATGCCATTGAATGCCGCATCCTGGCCGCTGACGCCGACCGGGGCTTTGCACCCTCCCCTGGGCTCATCGAAGAGTGGCGTTTGCCGCTGGGCCCCGGCATCAGAGTTGACAGCGGGGTCGGCTGCGGCAGTCAGATCTCTTCGTACTACGATGCGATGATAGCGAAAGTCATCACGTGGGATACCAACCGCGAAGCGGCCATCAGGCGTATGCAGGCCGCGTTGCGAGGGATGCGGGTGTCCGGATTGCGCACCACTATACCGTACCAGTTGCGGATATTGGACAACGCGTTTTTCCGGCGCGGTGAGGTGGACCTCAACTTCATTCAGCGGCGGATGGCAACGGGATAGGAGGCAGGCTATGAACGCCCACGGCCTTAACGTAGCGCCTTTCTGGCGAGCTGCGGTCGGCGCTCTTTTCGGAGTAATAGTCGGCGGCGTATGGCTCGTCAAAGGCTTCTGGGCAGCCCTGTTTATCTTGGTTTTCATTGTGCTGGGAGCCCTGGCCGGTGTTTTCGCGGCCGGGCCCAGCGAATAGGCGACTTCGCAGCTTGACAACGGCCGGAGGAATGTAGTGAGGACAGGAGCACGGCGCAAGGCCCGAGAACTGGCTTTGAGCATACTATTCGCTACCGATGTCGGCGAGCAAACGACGGCCAAGGCGCTGCAAGTCGTGGACCACGTGCTAGAGGTGCTGGTCGGCCAGTGGGGTCTGGAGGCCGATGAGAGCGCAAAGTTGCTTCCTGCGATCCGGCAGTTCGGTGTCGCCCTCGCCGAAGCATACTTTGCGGACAACCAAAGGATTGATGAGTGCATCGAAGGCTTTTCTCATGAGTGGGCCATACACAGGATGCCCGGAATTGATCGCAACATCCTGCGCCTGGCGATAGCCGAACTGATGCACTTGCCCGACGTGCCGGTGAGCGCCACCATCAACGAGGCCGTCGAGCTGGCCAAGATATACGGGACTGAAGAGTCCGGCAAATTCGTAAATGGTATCCTCGGTGCCTTTGTGCGCAGCGAGGAGGCCGAAGTGAAACCTACGTGAGCGGCCAGCAGGCCGGTTCACCCCCGTGTAGCAGTTGGGCGGCAACAATATTGGCACAAATGCGAACACCAATTCTGAGTGTCGGCGAAGTCACGGCTTATGTTAAACGGCTAATGGACCGTGACGAGGTGCTTGCAGATATCATCGTGCGAGCCGAGATCTCCAACCTGCGCCGGCCCTCGTCGGGGCATATGTATTTTTCGCTGAAGGATGACCGCTCTGTGTTGCACGCCGTCTGTTTCCGGGGGCATGCTGCAAGTCTGGGCTTCGATCCCGAAGATGGCATGCAGGTGATCGCCGGCGGCAACATCACAGTCTATGAGCGGCAGGGCCGCTATCAGCTCATTACTCGCTTCATGCGGCCGGACGGCGTAGGCGATCTGGCCGCGGCCTTTGAAAAGCTGAAAGCCAAGCTGGAGGCGGAGGGCCTGTTTGCCGAGGACCGCAAACGGTCATTGCCACGGTTTCCGCGGGCCATTGCGCTGGTCACCTCGGGCACCGGCGCGGCAGTGCGGGACATGATTTCGATTCTCGGCTCGCGCTATCCGCTGGCAAGAATCAAGCTGATACCCACGCTGGTGCAGGGCGAGGGATCGGCTCAGAGCATCGTCAACTCACTGCGGGCCGCCAGCCGGGCCGATGTGGACCTGATCATACTCGGACGCGGCGGCGGGTCGCTGGAAGACCTGTGGTCGTTCAACGAGGAGCCGGTGGCGCGCGAGGTGTTTGCCAGTCGGGTGCCGCTAATCAGCGCCGTCGGCCACGAGACCGATTACGCGCTGACTGACTTTGTGGCCGACGCGCGGGCGGCCACCCCATCGCACGCCGCCGAGATGGCCGTACCGGATGCTGAGGAGCTGTTGGGCTATCTGGAGGGTTTCAGATACCGGATGTCCAGCCGGCTCAGGATGCTGTTGCAGGAATATGGCTTGCGGTTGCAAGCGACGATTGCGCACCCGCTGCTGGAGCGGCCGCGATTGCTGGTTGACAACAAAGCGCAGCAGTTGGATGATCTGCAGAGGACGTTAGCGACTAACGCCCGTCAGCTCGGCCAACTGTGGCGCGCACGGCTGGATACCATTGCTGCTCGGCTTGCCAGCCTCGATCCCAGAGCGGTCTTGCGCCGAGGCTACAGCATCGTGCGACGGGCCGATGACGGGAAGTTGGTTACCAGTGTCAGGGCCGTGGCCGGCGGTGACGCGCTGACGATAGCTGTGACTGACGGCGAGATCGCTGCCGAGGTGCGCGGCGCGACCTCTACCAGCTAGTTGATCCGTGCCGCTGAAGGCAACGTGGTAACAAGGAATTGTGTATGGGAAAGCTCAGCGTCGAAGAACTGTCATTTGAAGAGGCGCTTGCTAAGCTCGAAGAGCTGGTTGAAAAGATAGACACTGGCGACCTGCCTTTGGCCGAGGCCCTTGAGACCTTCAAGCTGGCTACAGATCTGAGCGAACATTGCGCCCGACTGCTCAAGGAAGCGGAGGCATCGGTAGAGGAGTTGGCAGCCGATACTGATGCGGCTGATGCTGCAGCGGGCGGCGAAGATGAAGATGACGTTGACCCCTTTGGGGACAGCTAGCGCGCCGTAAGATCTCGGAGCAAACAGATGAGTTCACTGCTCGATACAATAAAATCGCCAGATGACCTGAATGAGTTGAGTATTGCCGAGCTCAAGACGCTGGCCGAGCAGGTGCGCCAGCGCTTGATTGCGACGGTGTCGGAAACGGGTGGGCACCTGGCTCCGAATCTCGGTACAGTCGAGCTGACCATTGCGCTGCACACGGTTTTTGACATGCCGAGAGACAAGCTGATCTGGGATGTGGGACACCAGTGCTACACCCACAAGCTGCTGACCGGCAGGGGCCAGGAGTTTGACACCCTGCGCCAGTGGGGGGGACTGTCCGGCTTCCCCAGGCGCTGCGAGAGCGAATACGACATCTTCGGCACCGGCCATGGTTCTACCTCAATTTCGGCCGCTCTGGGCTTTGCGAAGGCCCGTGACCTGCGCGGCGAGGATGAGAATGTTATCGCCATCATCGGCGATGGCGCCTTGACTGGCGGGATGGCCTTCGAGGCGCTCAACCAGGCCGGCGACCAAGAGATTGACATGATGGTGGTGCTTAACGATAACGAGATGAGCATTAGCCCCAACGTGGGTGCGATCTCATCCTATCTGGCGAGAATGCGTGCCACCCTGCACTCGCGCACCAGGCAGGCCAGAGCCGATGTCGCCAGGGCGCTAGAGCGCTGGCGGCTGGGTGATGCCATGCTGGAGGCTATGGACCGCTTGCGCGACAGCGTCAAGCAACTGGTGGTGCCCGGGATGCTTTTCGAGGAATTCGGTTTCACTTACCTGGGCCCTATAGATGGTCACAACATTGAGCAACTGCTGGCGATGTTCAGGCACGCGGGCAGGATCAAGGGGCCGATTCTGCTTCATGTGCTGACCAGGAAGGGCAAAGGCTACAAACCTGCGGAAGCCGACCCCTTGCGGTTTCACGGCACCAAGCCGTTTGTAGTAGAAAACGGCGAGATAGTGGCCGCAGATTCCAATCCCAGCTACAGCAAGGTACTTGTTGATTCGCTGATCGAGCTGGCTGAGAAAGATGAGCGGATCTGCGCAATTTCGGCGGCGATGCTCGTCGGCACGAAGCTACAGGAGTTGAAGGAGCGCTTTCCGGACCGCTGCTTTGATGTCGGCATGGCTGAGCAGCATGCCGTGACGTATGCCGCCGGGCTGGCCGCTGCAGGATTGCGCCCCGTGGTAGGCATCTACTCGACCTTCATGCAGCGGGCGTATGACCAGATAATTCACGATGTGGCTTTGCAGAATCTGCCTGTAGTGCTATGTCTGGACCGCGCCGGGTTGGTCGGCAATGACGGCGCGACCCATCACGGTGTATTCGACCTGTCTTACCTGCGCTCGGCTCCCGGCATGGTGGTTATGGCTCCGAAGGACGAAAAGGAGCTCAAGGATATGCTGGCCACTGCGCTGGCTCACGACGGGCCCAGTGCGATCCGCTACCCGGCCGGGCCAGGGCCTGGCGTGGATTACTCGGCAAAGCCACAGGTTCTGCAAATCGGCAAAGCTGAGGTTCTCACACACGGGAATGATATCGCCATATTCGCCATCGGGCGGATGGTACAAAACGCGCGGCAGGCCGTCGAGCTGTTGTCTGCTCAGGGCATCCGCGCGCGCCTGATAAATGCGCGCTTTGCCCAGCCTCTGGACGAAGACTGCCTGCGCCAGACGGCGACCGAGTGCGGCAAGATACTGACCGTAGAAGAGAATGTGCTCGCCGGCGGGTTCGGCTCTGCCGTCGCCGAGACGCTGATACGCAATGAGATCAACGCTGAAGTCTGCGGCGTAGCCCTACCCAACGAGTTCGTCGAACACGGCGAGGTCGAGACACTGTGGGAGAACACCGGGCTTTCACCCGAGGCGATAGCACAAAGGGCTGCGGAATTTCTCAGAGCCGAACACGCGATTTCACCGTTACATTCATCAGTCAGCCGGTGACGTGCATAGGAGATCAATGAGTGAGAAGCGTAGTACAGGAGGTAGGTAAGATGAGAAGCACAAGACCGATTGTCTGTCTGCTGTTGGCGGCTTTGTTGTGCATCGGCGTCGCAGCCTGGGGCGACGAGCCGACAGTTTTCGACCAAGGCGTTGCGGCCTATGAGAAGGGGGACTTCAAAGCGGCAAGAGACCTCTTCCTGAAGGCTCTCGAGGAGCAGCCCGGTCACATGGTAATAATGTGCTGGGTGGGTTCAGCGTCGCTGCAGGCCGGGGAACTGGCCGATGCCGAGAAGTACTTGACTGAGGTACTGGCAAAACAGCCCGATTACCCGGAGGCGTACAATAACTTGGGCAACGTGTATCTGGCGCAGGGCAAGCTTGACCTGGCCGAGCAACACTACCAGAAGGCGATCGCGCAGAAGTCGGACTACGCTGACGCCCGCTACAATCTGGCCAACCTCTATGCCAAACAGAAAAAATGGGACGCGGCCTTCAACGAGTTCAACAGGGCCGTTAAGCTGGCACCCGACGATGCCGACATCCACAGGAACTTCGGCCACGCGTTGTGGCAGGCCGGGCGAATTGACAAGGCGATCAGAGAATACGAGGCGGCTAATGAAGTGCGCCCTAATGACCCGGTGGTGCTCAATACGCTGGGGATATTGCGCCTCAACAGTGGCGATAATGCCGGCGCGGCCAGAGCATACGAGCAAGCGGTTGAGCGCGACCCGAATATGGCCGAAGCTCAACTGGGGCTGGGTATCGCACTGTACAATCTGGGCAAGTTCGCGGACGCTGTGCAGCCACTGGCGGCAGCGAGCACCCTGGAAGAAACCAGCTTTGCGGCCAAGTACAACCTGGGATTGGCATTTGCCGCGACAGACGATCTGGAGGCGGCTGAGAAGACATACCGCGGCGCGCTCGTGTTGCAGCCCAAGCACGCCAAGTGCCTGAATAACCTGGGCTGGGTGTTGCAGCAAAGCGGCCAGCCCGACTTAGCCATCGAGCCACTGCAAAAGGCCGTGGAGGCTGATCCGAGGCTGGATATGGCGCATGTGAACCTGGCGCTGGCCTACGAGCAGGCTGGCGACAAGGACGCTGCACGCAAGCAGTGGGAGAACGCGGTCGCTCGCTTCCCACAAAACGCCGATGCCCATTTCGGCCTGGCCAACAGTTGCTACGCTGGCGGCGAGAATGACAAGGCGCTGCAGGAATATCTGCGCGCCCTGGCCACCGAGGAGAAAAACCCAGAGGCACACAACAATGTTGGCCTGATCTACCTCGAGCAGAGCAATTTCGCAGAAGCGGCGGTTCATTTCCGCACGGCCCTGCAGCAGGACCCCGGCTTTGCCAATGCCGCCAACAACCTGGGCGTGGCTCTGGAGCGGCAGGACAAGGTCGAAGAGGCCAAGGGGATGTACCGCAAAGCCCTCAATATTGACCCGGACTGTGAGCCGGCCAAGAAGAACCTGCGGCGTCTGGAACCCGCCGCCGAGACGGCGACCGGCTAGAACAACTTGCGAAGGTAACCAGGATGGCATCCGGTCACAATATCGCCACCGTAGGTATCATAGCCGCCATGCACAAGCCGGAAGCAGTCCGGTGGGCGGGATTGTTTGCGCAAAGGCTGGCCGAACTGGGCGTGGCGGTGAACTTGGCCGAAGCGCTCGCCCCGCACTGCAGCGGCAAGTACACCTTCGGTGACAGGGCGTTGCTCGCCGAAAGCGACTTGATAATGGTGCTGGGTGGTGACGGTACGCTGCTTTCGATGGCCCGTTGCGCCGGCCCTGCAGGCACACCTCTGTTGGGCCTGGATGTGGGTAGTTTCGGCTTTCTGGCCAGACATTCGCCGGAGGCGGCCCTCAATAATCTCGAGGAGGTCATCAGCGGCGATCTCTGCATTGACGAACGGTTGATGCTGCAGGCCACCGTGCAGCACGCCGACGGAAGCATTACCGCCGAGGACAGCGCGCTTAACGAGGTCGTCATATCCTCAAGCGACGGGAGGAGAGTGGTCAGCCTACAGACATGGGTGGACGGCGAGACGATTGGCACTTACTGCGCCGACGGTCTGATGGTGGCTACCCCGACGGGCTCAACAGGCTATAATCTTTCGGCGGGCGGGCCGATCATTGACCCCCGGATGTCGTGCATGGTCCTGACAGCAATTTGCCCGCACACACTGTGCAACCGGCCCTTGCTGCTGCCTGATTCAGTAGAGGTCCGGATCAATGTGCCACCGGACGGGAAACGTCCCGCGCAGATCCTTGCCACCGTTGATGGCCAAGAGAGCTATGTGGTTTGTCCCGATTGTACTGTTGTGATCACCAAGGCCACGCACCGGGCACGGCTCGTACGGCTGCGGCCGGAGTCCTACTTCACAAACCTCGTGGATAAGCTGATGCCGGGTCTGGCCGAGTAACGGCACCGGCTTGTCGGTTGGAATTTCCGCAATGCTCACCGAGTTGACGGTTCGAAACTTCGCCCTGATTGATGAGCTCGTCCTGCGCCTGAAGCCGGGCTATACGATTCTTACTGGCGAAACCGGCGCGGGTAAGTCAATTATCGTGGACGCGCTCGACGCCGCATTGGGCGAAAAAGTCAGCTCGGACGTCATCCGCGGCGGCACCGACACCTCCATAACCGAGGCGGTTTTCGATGCCGGCGACGCGCCCAAGGCCATGGCAATACTGGCCGAAAACGGCCTGGCCGAGGACAATAACGCCACCATCATCCTTTCGCGTGAGATAGCCGCCGGTGGCAGCCGCTATCGTGTCAACCGGCGCGCGAGCACCTTGGGTCTGCTGTCAGAAGTGAGCCGCCACCTCGCCGATATTCACGGCCAGCACCAGCACCAGAGCCTGATTCACGAAGAAAACCACCTGCACTATCTGGACCAGTCCGGCGGCAAAGCTCAGCTTCAACTTGCCGAGCAGTATCGGAAAAGCTACGACGAGTTCGCCGCTGCCAGATCGGAACTGCAAAGCCTGCAGATGGACGAGCAGGAGCGGGCCCGGCGTCTCGACATACTCTCCTTCCAGGTCCAGGAGATAGAAGCCGCCGGCCTGCAGCCCGGCGAAGAAGAGGAACTGCTGATCCAGCGCCAGCGCCTGCAAGCCGGGGAGAAGCTGCGGGAGGCGCTGGGCGCGGCCTGCGAGCTGCTCGTAGCAGGCGAAGACACCGCCCTGGGCGCTAAGGACGCCCTGCAGGAAGCGGCAAATCTGCTGGCAGGCGTCGGTGGCGTGGACCCGGAGCTTGCAAGAGCCGCTGATGAGTTGCAGCGCCTGACTTACCAGGCCGACGACCTGGCACGCGCGCTGAGCAACTACCTGGAGGCGGTGGACCTCGATCCGGCCGCGATCGAGGAAGTCGAGGCCCGTCTGGACCTCATTAGTGGACTGAAGCGCAAGTACGGCGGAAATATTGTTGAGATACTGCAATTCTTCGAAGATGCTCGTGCGGAGGCGGAGAGACTCTCCGGCAGCACCGAGCGGCTGGGTGAATTGGAAGAGCTCATCCAGCGGCTGGCGTCCGAAGCCGGCCAGCAGGCCCACAAGCTCAGCCAGGCTCGTCGGAAACTGGCCAGGGAGCTTGCGGAGGGTGTAGCCGAGGAGTTGAGCCATCTCGGCATGGCCGGAACGCGTTTTGAGGTCGAGTTTGCCAATGCGCCGGACGCCGATGGGGTAATGATGCCCGACGGCAGCCGTCTGCAGGCAACACCCGACGGCGTAGATAAGGTGCATTTTGTGCTCAGCGCCAATCCGGGGGAGCCGGTCAAGCCGCTGGCCAAGGTGGCCTCTGGTGGAGAACTGTCGCGGCTGATGCTGGCGTTGAAATCGCTGTGTGCGCGCGGGGCTGAGGTGCCGACAATCGTATTCGATGAGATTGATGTTGGCATTGGCGGTGTGACGGCTCAACGCGTGGGCGAGAAGCTGATGGGCCTGGCCCAAGACGCGCAAGTGTTGTGTGTGACGCACCTGCCGCAGGTGGCGAATTTTGCCGACCATCACCTGCTGGTGCATAAGCAGGTGGTCGGCGGACGGACGAAGATCGTGGTGCGCGAGCTCACAGAAGATGAGCGGGTAGCGGAAGTCGCTCGTATGTACGGGGACATAGACGACAGGGCCGCGACTGAACATGCCGAGCAGGCGCTGGCCGAGGCGGCTAAACTGCGAGCGAAGGTACGGAAGGGCTGAAGATTGACGATAGATGAAAAAACGCTTCCGAGTAATCATCAATCAGGAGCACTGCAAAGCCTGCGGGCTGTGCATTGAGTTTTGCCCCAAAGATGTATTGGGCATATCGGAGCAGCGCAACAGCGCCGGCTTCCACCCGGCTGAAGTCAAAGACCAGGGCAGTTGTACCGGCTGTGCGCAATGCGCCATGATGTGCCCGGATGCGTGTATTGAAATCTACCGACTGTCGGTCGCAGACGACCATGAGCCACATTATTCACCAAACGCGTAGCTCGGCCTGCCCTGAGCTTGCCGAAGGGCAGGTGAGAACGCGATAGCGTTCTCAGCTTCCAGCCCGAGGTCGTTGGGCTGATGACAGTCTGTGATTTTGCGCAACTTACCAAGAACCGCTCTACGTACCCGTAGGCGGCCTGTCTGTCTAATCTTACCAAGTGTCTGATTTCACTCACGAATAATTCGGACTAAGCCCGTAGAAGAGGGCGTAGAATAATGAGCAAGCGCGTGATGATGACAGGGAATGAAGCCGTGGCCGAAGGGGCCATTGCCAGCGGCTGTAGATATTTTTTCGGCTATCCCATAACCCCGCAGAACGCCATCCCACAATACATGGCCGAGCATCTTCCCGAAGTGGGCGGTGTGTATCTGCAGGCCGAAAGCGAACTAGCCTCCATAAACTTAGTCTATGGCGCGGCGGCTACCGGAGCCTACGTGATGACCAGCTCGTCTTCGCCGGGCATCTCGCTGATGCAGGAGGGCCTTTCGTATATGCTGGGGAGCGAACTGCCATGTGTGGTGGTTAATATGGTCCGCGGTGGCCCCGGCCTGGGCAATATCGGTGCCGCGCAGTCGGACTATTGGCTGGCCACTCGCGGAGCCGGGCACGGCGATGGCCGCTGCCTGACCTTCGCCCCCCACAGAGTCCAGGAAATGTACGACTGGACATTCGAGGCCTTTCCCATCGCCCAGAAGTATCGGTGTCCGGTGATGCTGCTGGGTGACGGACTGCTGGCGAATATGGCCGAGCCGGTGCGGCTCCGGGAGCGGCAGGAGCCGCCGCCACGTGACCAGGATTGGGCGATCGGCGGGCGGCGTAACGGCAGGCCGCGGCGTATCGTCAACTCGTTGTGGACCGACGTGCCGGTCATGGAGGCGCTCAACATTCGTATCCAGGAGCGCTTCAAGCAGGCGGCCGAGAACGAAACCCGCTGGGAAGAATATGGGGAGGATGATCCTGCTTTTCTGTTCGCGGCCTACGGCATATCGGCGCGCGTCTGCAAGACCGTCATTGACCGGCTGGCTGAGGAAGGCATCCGCGCCCGGCTGATACGGCCCATAAGCCTGTTTCCATTCCCACATAAGCCTTTCGCCGAGTGGGCACAACGGGTTGAGCGCATCGTGTGCGTCGAGCTGTCCATGGGCCAGTTTGTGGAGGACGTGCGGCTGGCGATAGAAGGCGAATGTCCGGTTGATTTGATATGGCATACCGGCGGCGTGGTGCTGACTCCCGAAGAAGTCATCGCCCGGGTCAAGGAACTGCTGTAGGCGGCAGGGACGATCCCAGCCGCCCGCACTAGCCCCAATTATTGAGGAACGCGTAGGTCGGGCTTCCCGCAGGCCCTGAGTGAAGTCGAAGGGCAGCCCGACACGCCACAGGAGCCCAGAATGCCAGACACAGAACATATAGCAGACGCTGAGGTGGTGTATCGGCGGCCTGCGGCTTTGACCGAAGTGCAGATGCGCTACTGCCCTGGTTGTACCCATGGGACAGCGCACAGACTGGTCGCCGAGGTGCTGGAGGAACTGGACCTGATTGACCGCACGGTGATAGTAGTGACGGTGGGATGTTCGGTCTATGCCGATAAGTACTTCAACATTGACGCAGTGCAGGCCGCTCACGGGCGCGGGCCGGCGGTGGCCACCGGCGTCAAGCGCAGCTCCCCGGAAAGCATAGTTTTTACCTACCAGGGCGACGGTGATTTGGCGGCCATCGGCCTTTCTGAGGTCATACACGCCGCTCAACGTGGTGAAAGTATTACCGTTATCTTTATTAACAACGCCGTATTCGGCATGACTCGCGGGCAAATGGCGCCGACGACACTGGCGGGCCAGACGACCACGACCACGCCCCGGGGACGCGATCCGCAAATTGCGGGCATGCCGATGATGGTGTGTGAGCTTCTGGCGTCTATCGCCGGTGTGGCGTACCTCGCACGTGAGACGATGATAGACCCCAAGACAGTGAGAAATGCCAAGCGCAGCATCAAGAAAGCGTTCCAGGCACAGGTGGATGGAGCCGGGTTCAGCCTCGTCGAACTGATCAGCACCTGCCCGGTGTGGTGGTACAAGACACCTCTGGAAGCCATAGCCTGGATCCGCGAGGAGATGCTGCAGCAGTACCCGTTGCAGGTTTTCGTTGAATACGAGGCTTAGGGAAGAGCTTGCATGCGCGAAGAGGTATTCATGGCAGGCACCGGCGGCCAGGGCGTTGTTTCGGCGGGCTCGCTGCTAGCTGAGATGGCTCTGGAGCAGGGCCTTGAAGTGTGCTATGTCAGCGTGTACAGCCCAGAAGTGCGTGGTGGCTGGGTCACTTCCACTGTGGTAATCGCTGACGGTGAGGTGGGCAGCCCGATTGTCGGGGAGGTGGACTCGCTGTTGCTGTTTGACAAGCGGGCAGCCGACGAGCATCTCGACAAGATACGCTCCGGCGGACTGATTGTAGCCAATTCCTCCCTGACCGGCCCCTTGACCGTAGCCAATGCAGAATTGATCGAGGTGCCCGCTACCAAGATCGCCGCCGAATTGGGCAACGAACAGGTAACCAACATCATCCTGTTGGGGGCGTATGTGCAAGCCCGCGGCGTCTTGCAACTGTCGCACTTTGAAGCAGCACTCAAGACCGTCTTACCTGAAAGACACCACAAACACATACCGTTGAACATCCAGGCCGTGAACCTGGGCGCCGAACAGGCGCGTTAGGCACAAGCTGGAGACAACACAAAGGCACTGTCACAATACAACCCTGGAGGTGGACGCCATACTTAGCGGAGTTGAGAAGACAGCCGATGCAATTCGTGAGGAGCTCAACGTACTCGATGGCGCGCGCGAAAAGGCCTACAAGCTGTCGCGCGAGATCGTGCGCTCCTCCTCAATAACGATAAAGCACATGCACCGCAACGAGGTTGATGAGGCGCGCGGGCAACTGGACGCGACCGCCGCCCTTGTTGCCGAAATGCAGAATGCGCTCGCCGACGCACCCGAGCTCAGCCGCGGCGGCTTTGTTGCAGACGCGGAAAAGGAATACGTCGAGGCTGCAGTAGTGATCGCCTGTATAGCCGGCGAAGATGTGCCGAATAACCAGACGCTGGGCGTTTGCGGAGCAGTATGGCTCAACGGGTTGGCCGAGGTGGTGGGCGAACTGCGCCGTCATGTGCTGGACCTCATCCGCATGGGCGAGCCGGAGCGCGCCGAAGAATTCCTGGCAGCAATGGAAGACATCTATCAGATTATCATGTCGTTCGATTACCCGGACGCTATCACCCTGGGATTGCGCAGACGCTCTGACGCGGCCCGTGGCATGGTAGAGAGAACACGTGGCGATCTGACCAACGCGCTGCGCCAGACCAGCCTCGAGAAGCGACTGAGGCAACTCGAAGAACGACTGTGAAGAGTACCCGGCCCCGGCGGATGACGCCAGTCAGTTGGTTAGCGGAAAAAGTTGCAACCAGGCAAAAATAAATTTGACTTTTTGTTGTGGCATTTGGTAATATTACCTGCTAGCTGCTAATATTATCTTGCTACATACATCGCTTCCATATTCTTCACCCCGTGAACTCCGCTGAACTATCGTCATGAATGCCAAAGTGGGGACCTAGTCTTATGCCTGGGCGGCCCACTTTTCGGCTTTTGTGAGCGAATTGCAGCGACAGCGGTGTTATCACAATCAAGGCGATGTAACCCAGGAGGCACTGCAGCGAATGGCCACGGTTGAGTCCCGCAGCGTAGAGTACCCCAAGCGTAGGCGCGAAGACATCCTGCCACTCCCAGACCTTATCGAGATTCAGACCCGGTCTTATCACTGGTTTCTCGACACGGGCCTCAAGGAGCTGTTTGAGAATTTCAGCGGCATCGAGGACTACACCGGTAACGTTTCTCTGGACTTCCTGGATTACCGGATCGGCGAGCCATCGCTGAACATCGCAGAATGCCGGGAACGCGACACCACCTATGAGGCCCCGATCTACGCCAAAGTGCGGCTGGTCAACAAAGAGACGGGCGAGATGAAGGAGTCCGAGGTTTACATGGGTGAGCTACCGGTGATGACTGACCGGGGCACCTTCCTCATCAATGGTGCCGAGCGCGTAGTCATCAGCCAACTGGCCCGTTCACCCAGCGTCTATTTCCGCGACAGTGTAGATTCGGCGGGGCGCGTGCTGTACGCCGCGCAGGTGATACCCAACGAGGGCGCATGGGTTGAGATCGAGACGGCCGCCAGTGGCGTTATCACCGTGCGCATCGGCCAGAGCCGCAAGTTCCCGGTAACGGCCTTGCTGCGGGCTCTGGACTGGTTCGAGGACGTAACTGAGGACTTGCCGCCCACCGGCACTGACGCCGAGATACTGGAATGTTTCGGCAACCGCGAGACGGTTGAGATCAAGCAGGTCCTCAAAGAGCTCAAGGATGCCGAGCGCGGCAGCATGCCCGGGGTACAGGAGCACGACATATTCTACGCCACCTCGCGACAGAGCGACAGCGAAGGCGTCGTAGTAGTCGAGGCCTATGGCAATATCACCGAGAGCATCGCCAAGGCCGTGCAAAAGGCCGGGACCGAAAAAGTAAGAGTGCTGCGCGTGCCGCACCAGATCAGCGCCACGCTCGAGGATGACGATACTCACACAAATAAGGAGGGCCTGCTGGAGGTCTATCGTAAGATTCGCCCGGGCGACCCGCCTACTGTTGACAGCGCTCAGTCGCTGCTGCAGTCATACTTCTTCGATGTCAAGCGCTACGATCTGTCCACCGTCGGCCGCTACAAGATGAATCGCAAACTCGACAGCGAGGTGCCGATGGAGATTCATACACTGACCCGCGACGATGTGGTGGGCATTGTTGCGTATCTCGTGGGCCTATCGCGCAGCGAGGGCAGCGTGGATGACATTGACCATCTGCAGAACAAGCGTGTGAAGGCGGTCGGGGAGCTGCTGCAGAACCAGTTGCGGACCGGCTTTCTGCGCACCGAGCGGGTGGCACGTGAGCGGATGACCAGCCTGGACCCGGACGAGATGGTGCCGCAGTCGGTCATCAGCATCAAGCCGATCACGGCCGCCATTAACAGCTTCTTCGGCAGCGGCCAGCTTTCGCAGTTCATGGACCAGATCAATCCGCTGGCCGAACTGGCACACAAACGGCGCCTGTCTGCACTGGGGCCCGGCGGCCTGAGCAAGCAGTCGGCCAAGCTCGAGGTAAGAGACGTCCACCATTCCCACTATGGTCGCATCTGCCCCATTGAGACTCCTGAAGGCCCCAACGTAGGTCTGATCGGCTATCTGACACTACACGCACAGCTCAACGAATACGGTTTCATCGAAACTCCCTATCGGCGCGTAAAGAACGGGCGACTGACCAATGAGATTGACTATCTGGCCGCTGACGAGGAAGAACACCACAACATCGCCACCGCCTCCGAGCCAGTGGACGAGAACGGTTATTTCACGCGCCCGCTAGTCTCGGTGCGGCGCGCCGGCGACTTCCCGAAGGTCGCCCCGGAGGAAGTGGGTTATTGCGATGTCTCGCCCACGCAGGTGTTCTCGGTTGCCACCTCACTGGTGCCATTCCTGGAGAGCGACGAGCCGGTGCGGGCGCTGGCCGGCTCCAACATGCAGCGCCAGGCCGTTCCGCTGATGGTCACCGAGCAGCCGCTGATCAAGACCGGGATTGAGGGCCGGGCCGCCGAGGACTCAGGGGCTGTGGTCCTGGCCGAAGATGACGGCGTGGTCCTTGCGGCCGATGCCGAACGCATTGTCATCGAGTATGCAAACGGCGAGGAGAGGACTTACGAACTCGAAAACTTCCTGCGCACCAACATGGGCACCTGTGTTAGCCAGAAGCGGCTGGTGCGCCGTGGCCAGCGTATAGTGAAGGGCCAGCCGATCTATGATGGCGCCGCCACCAAGGACAGCGAACTGGCTCTGGGCAAGAACCTGGTGGTTGCGTTTATCCCCTGGGAGGGCTACAACTACGAAGACGCGATTCTCATATCCGAGCGCCTGGTGAAGGATGACTCCCTGACCTCAATCCACATCGAGAAGTTTGAATGTGAGGCCCGCGACACCAAGCTGGGGCCTGAAGAGATCACACGCGACATCCCCAACGTCGGCGATGATGCTCTGAGCGAACTCGACGCTGACGGCGTAATACGCATCGGCGCCGAGGTCCGTCCCGAGGATGTTCTCGTCGGCAAGGTGACGCCGAAGGGCCAATCCGAGCTTACGGCTGAAGAGAAACTGGTCATCGCCATCTTCGGTAAGAAGGCCGAAGAGATGCGGGACGTGTCACTGCGCATTCCACACGGCGAGGGCGGTATCGTCATCGCTACTAAGGTATTTTCTCGATATAAATATAGGTGCAACCTGTGCGAGGCGGAGTTCGCCTACGGAAGGCCGATGGAGGCCGCGTTGACTTGCCGCCGGTGCGGCGGCGAGCTGAAGAAGCTGTCCGGTGATGAACTCAAGCCGGGCGTTAACCAGCTCGTGCGCGTGTATGTCGCCCAGAAACGCAAGATTATGATGGGTGATAAGCTCACGGGCCGCCACGGCAACAAAGGAGTTATTGCCAAGATACTGCCGGTCGAGGACATGCCCCACCTGGCCGATGGCACACCAGTAGATATCTGTCTCAATCCCCTCTCGGTACCGTCGCGTATGAATATCGGCCAGCTTCTGGAAACGCACCTGGGGTGGATAGCCAAGCATCTTGGCAAGGTGTTCATTACGCCGATTTTTGAGAGCTTCACTCTGGAAGAGATCAAACAGGGCATGGAAGAGGTCGCCGAAAAGCTGAGATATGACGCGCTGAGATCGTACGCCGAATCGGAGATGAATACCTTCGGCCCGATTCTCGACTTGCGCGACGCGCCCGCTAGCTTTGACGAGCTGGTTGAGAACATGAAGAGCCAGCTTGCCGCGCATGACAAGCAGGAGTTGGCGGAACTGGCCGAATGGCTGAGTGTGCCTGAGAGGGAATGGGAAAAGGCTTCGGGCAAGCAGGCTGCCGCGCTTCTGGTTGAGCGGGCAGTGCAAAATGCCTCGGGCGCGGCGGAGTTCGACCCCGAGACCGGCAAGACGGTGCTCTACGACGGCCGTACCGGGGAACCGTTCAATCAGCCGGTGATGGTCGGCCACATGTACATACTCAAACTGCTGCACCTGGTTGAGGACAAGATACACGCCCGTTCGACAGGCCCGTACTCTCTGATTACTCAGCAGCCACTGGGCGGCAAGGCGCAGATGGGCGGCCAGCGCTTCGGGGAAATGGAAGTCTGGGCTCTGGAGGCGTATGGCGCGGCGCACACGCTGCAAGAGATGCTGACGGTGAAATCGGACGATGTGAGCGGCCGTGTGGCGACTTATGAGGCTATAGTAAAGAATGAGAACATGGAGGAGCCAGGGATTCCGGAATCATTCAAGATTCTGGTCAGAGAGATGCAGAGCCTGGCTCTGGACGTGAAGGTAAACGACTCTAGCGGCCGCGAGATTGATCTGCGCGCTGAGGACGATTTCCGATAAGTACGCTCTGGTCGTGAGCCCCGTAGATTCGAGAGCTGTTGGGACAGTACAGCGATGCCTGAAACTGTTCCCATAAAAGGCTGGAGGCAAAGCAATTGGCTCGGTCCACTACTGACTTTGAAGCAATCACCATCGGTTTGGCCTCCCCCGACGAGATCGTCAAGTGGTCTAACGGCGAGGTCAAGAAACCGGAGACGATCAACTACCGCACTTACAGGCCGGAACGTGACGGACTGTTCTGTGAGCGCATTTTCGGCCCGACCAGGGATTGGGAATGCCATTGCGGTAAGTACAAGAAGGTTAAGTTCAAAGGTATCATCTGCGACCGCTGCGGTGTCGAGGTTACGCGCTCGAAGGTCCGCCGTGAGCGCATGGGCCATATCAAGTTGGCCTCCCCAGTGTGCCACAGTTGGTATCTGAAGGGGGTACCTAGCCCCGTCAGCCTGCTGCTCGACATGTCGCGGCGACTGCTGGAGGAAGTCATCTATTTCGCCTCCTACATAGTCACTTCGGTCAACGCCGAGAAACTCGCCAACCATAAGCAGGATATCCTTGATGCCGCCGAGGAGGAGAAGAAGGAGTTGCACCGCCAGTTGGATGCCGCAATCGGCCAATTACAGGAACGTTATGAGCAGGGCCTGGATGAAGGCATTGACGAGGAAACCAAAGATGCCGAGGAGGCGGGTGAAGCTAAAGCCGAGGATGAGGACGAAGAGGAAGCCGAAATCGAAGACGATGAGGATAATGAGGAAGATCTCGAGGACATTGAGGAAGAGCTGAGCGAGGAAGTGGACGAAGATGATGATGTTGTTAGCTTTGACAATGTGCCCTTCTTCCCGTTCGAGGGCGAAGAGGACAGCGCCCCGATTGCCAAAGAGGACCTCAGCCGTCAGATAAAGACGCACACCGAAAGCACCGAAGAACGCATCGCGCAGCTTAATCAGGCCTGCAAGCTGTTGTTCGAATTGCAGCCCAAACAGTTGATTTCGGAAATGGAGCACCGCTCGCTCAACGAGCTGCTGGCAGTGTGCGAGACGCGTCTCGAGGGCGACTTCAGCGACCTGTTCAGAGCCGGTCTGGGCGCCGCTGCTATCAAAGAGATACTCTCCCAGATCGATCTGGACGAACTGACTCTGGAGCTTCGGAAGGAGATTGACGAGCGGCGAGGAGCGCGGCGTTCCCGCGCTGTCAAGCGCCTGCGCGTAGCCGAGGCCTTCCTCAAGTCCAAGAACCGGCCGGAGTGGATGATACTGGAGGTAGTGCCGGTGCTGCCGCCGGAACTGCGACCGATGGTGCAACTTGACGGCGGGCGTTTCGCCACCTCGGACCTGAACGATCTGTACCGCCGCGTGATAAACCGCAACAATCGCCTGGGGCGTATTATCGAGATCAACGCCCCCGAGTCGATTGTGAACCACGAGCGCAGGCTGCTGCAAGAAGCGGTTGACGCCCTGATTGACAATAGCCGCCGGAGCCGTCCGGTAACCGGTTCGAACCGCCGGCCGCTCAAATCACTCTCCGACATGCTCAAGGGGAAAGAGGGTCGGTTCCGGAAGAACCTGCTGGGCAAGCGAGTTGACTACTCCGGCCGCTCGGTTATCGTCGTCGGCCCGGAGCTGCACCTGCACCAGTGCGGCCTGCCGCGCGAGATGGCTCTGGAGCTGTTCAAGCCGTTTGTAATGAACCGGCTTGTGGAACGGGGCCACACCAGTAATATCAAGACTGCCAAGCGAATGGTTGACCGGCTGCGCGACGAGGTATGGGATGCGCTTGATGAGGTAATCGAGGACCATCCGGTGCTGCTCAACCGCGCCCCGACCTTGCACAGGCTTGGCATCCAGGCTTTTGAGCCGGTACTCATTGATGGCAAGGCGATCCAGTTGCACCCGCTGGTGTGCGAGGCGTTCAACGCCGACTTTGACGGCGACCAGATGGCTGTGCATATACCGCTTTCGTCTCACGCTCAGACCGAAGCCCGGCTGCTTATGCTCGCCTCACGCAACCTCTTCAAGCCGGCCGACGGCTCACCCATCTGCGCGCCCAAGTACGACATCGTCCTGGGCTGTTACTACATGACCCAACAAAACCCGGAGGCCGACGGTTCCGGCCGCTATTTCCCCAGCGCCGAATCAGTCATCACCGCCTACCAGCACCGCAAAATTGACTTGCACGCAACCATCAGGGCGCGAGTGCCGCAGGTATATGAGATAGCCACCGATGAAAAGGGCAAGCCGCTGGAGTTGGATCCGCAACTGCGCCTTGATGTGAGGCGCATCATGGCCGAGGTAGTCGCCGACGAGCATCCGCCGCGGTCGCGGGAGATCTCCTTCACACTGACCAAGAAGGCAATGGCGGAAGCCGACGACACGCCGTGGGACCTGTGGTTTTCGCCGCTGCCAAGCACGCCTCGGCTGCCGGGTGATAAGAGTGAGGCCGCCATCAATTCGCTGAAACGCCGGCTGGTGATTGCTTGCAGCGACGGATATTTTCCGCTCGGCGCCACGGTGGTACTGGGCGTCAAGCGCGAATTGATTGATACCAGTGTAGGCCGGGTTATATTCAACAACCGCCTGCCATTGGACATGCGTTTTATCAATATGGACGTCGCCAGAGACGAGTTGGGCCAGCTGGTGAGACAGTGCTATGACATCTACGGCCAAACCCGCACCGCCGAGTTACTCGACATCATCAAGACCCTTGGTTTCAAGTTCGCCACCCGCTCCGGCCTCAGCATCTGCCTGGCCGACACCGATGTGCAAACCCACCGCGATGAAATCCTGGCCGAGACCGAGAAAGAGGTTGACAAGACCAACCGGGCCGAGCAACGCGGCGATATCGTGGAGGAGGAGCGCGAGGAACGGGTGCTCGCCTTGTGGGAGACGGCTCGCGAACGAGTCGCCGACGAAATCTTCGAAAACATCAGCAGTTTCAACCCGCTGTGGATGATGAGCAACTCCGGCGCACGCGCTAACCGCTCCCACATCTCCCAGATATCCGGGATGCGCGGACTGATGTCCGATCCGTTTGGTCGCCTGATCGAGGCACTGCCGGTGAAGAGCAACTTCCACGATGGTCTCAACGTTCTGGAGTACTTCGTGTCCACCCACGGCGCGCGTAAGGGTCTGGCCGACACCGCGCTGCGCACGGCAGATGCCGGGTACCTAACCCGCCGCCTGGTTGATGTCGCCCAGGCGGTTATGATCACGACGGAGGATTGCGGCACCCGTGAGGGCATCACAGTCGGGCCGCTTTACGAAGTGGACCTGCACTGCCCCGCCTGCAGTGAGCCCGACGTACACCGCGTCGGCGAATGTCAGGAATGCGGTCACGCGCTGCCGCTTGACTACAATAACGACCTGCTTGAAGATCTCGAGGTGCGGATCATCGGTCGCACTGCCGCCGTTGATGTGCTCCACCCGGAGACCGGAGATGTGATAGTCCCGGCCGGCAACGAGATCTCCGAAAGAGAGGCCGGCATTATCGTCGCGGCGGGGATCAAACACGTGACCATCCGCTCGGCCCTGACTTGCGAAAGCCGTGACGGCATCTGCGCCAAGTGCTACGGGCGGGATATGGCCACCCAGCGGCCCGTCGAGATTGCCACTGCAGTGGGCATCATTGCCGCCCAGTCCATCGGCGAGCCGGGCACTCAATTGACCATGAGAACTTTCCACACCGGCGGCGTGGCGGGCGAGACCATCACTGCTGTCGCCGATGTCAAGAAGCGCAAGCAGCAGGCACTGCGCAGCCTCCACGACGATGTGGACAGCGGCCGGGTATCCCTGGATGTGGCCGGCACGGGCAGAGCGCGGCAAAAGGCCATCAAGGAAATGCTGAAGGTACTGGAAAGCGGCGTGCATGGTCTGCTGCGGGTCGTCGAGCTGTTCGAAGCCCGGACGCCCAAGGGCCAGGCGATTACCGCCGAGGTTGACGGCACGGTGATGGACATCGAGACGGTCGGGTTCCGCCGGGTTACCATCCACTCAGAGCATTCACTTGACGATCTCAACGCCATCCGCGGTCAGCGGCTGGCCGAAGACGTCTATGCAGCCGACGGTAAGACACTGCTGGCCAAGCGGGGCGCGAAGCTGTTGAAGAAGGTTCGCCAGTACTTGCGCAAAGCGGGCATAACCCACGTCAAGATTGCAACCTCTCACCTGGCACCCCCGCGCGGCGAGCTATTCGTGCAGCCCAACAGTGAGGTGCGCGCCGGCGACCCGCTTACCACGGGGCCGCTCGACCCACAGAGTATTCTGGAGAAAAAGGGCATGGGCGGAGTCCAGGAGTATCTGCTGAAAGAAGTGCAAGAGGTCTATTGTCCGCACGGTGTCGGCATCAACGACAAGCACATCGAGATCATCATCCGCCAGATGCTGCTGCGGCGCAAGATCGTTGACCACGGGGATACCGATTTCCTGCCCGGTCAGATCGTGGACCGGTTTCAGTACGAGTCCGAGAACCAGCGGATCAGAGAGCTGGGCGGGCGCGAAGCTACTGCCAAGCCGCAACTGCTCGGTATCACGCAGGCATCTCTGTCCACTGAGAGCTTCCTGTCAGCAGCCAGCTTCCAGCGCACCACCCGCGTCCTCAGCGAAGCAGCGTGCGAGTACAAGTCCGATCCGCTCGAGGGCGTGAAGGAAAACGTCATCATCGGCAGACTGATACCTGCAGGCACCGGCATGAGAATGCACCGCGACCGTGAGATCGGCTTTGCCGAGGGTTACAAGCTGGAGATGGAAGAGAAGCCCGAGCGGGAGACGCCCGAGGAAGCCGTGCAGCGCCTCATTAGCCAGTTCGGCAGCGACAACACCTAGTTGCGGGTATTGTCGGACCGCGCAAAAAAATTGGGATCTTGCCGCAAAGTGGCCTGGCATCTATTGACAGGCAGCAGGAGAGTTATTATAATGCAACTCTACCCGACAAGCACTGGTGTAGAAGCCACTCTTTAGGATATACCGTTGCACCAGTGAACTGCCGGGTGCATATTTAGGGTGCGGGACGGGGTTGTAGGCCCTGACGTCTGTATCGGCGAATGGCAGGCGTTGTAAGTGTTGTCAGTAAGGGGGCGACAGCAGCAGACGGCATCGTAGGATGCCGACAGAATGCTTCGCAATTCATGGTCAAGTCTGGTGAACCCCTCGTTGCTGTGAGGGGTTCCATGTGTCTGCATATAGGCGTGGCCCACGAACTCAAATCTTTGTAAAGGGAGTGGCCTGCTTGCCAACAATCAGTCAGCTAGTGCGCAAAGGGCGTAAGAAGAAGGCCAGAAAACCAAAGACACCGGCCCTAAAGGTCGCATGGAACGCCCTCAAGCGCAAGGCGAAAGCTACCGCAGGGGCCCCGCAGCGCCGCGGGGTCTGCACGAGAGTCTGGGCGCAGACACCGAAAAAGCCCAACTCTGCCTTGCGCAAGGTCGCTCGCGTCCGACTCTTCAACCGCGAAGAGGTCACCGCATACATTCCGGGTGAGGGCCAGAACCTTCTGGAGTACTCCGTGGTATTGATCCGTGGCGGGCGTGTAAAAGATCTCAACTCGGTCAAGTATCACGTGATCCGCGGCACCCTCGATGCAGCAGGGGTTGACGGTCGCAAACGCGGACGCTCCAAGTACGGGACCAAGAAGCCCAGCTAGTTCCGGCCGCCCGCAGTGAGGCCATCCTGCGGCCAGCTAGGTCTGAGGAGCAGATGAATGCCGAGAAAAGGCGAAGTGCCCAAACGGGTAATACCGGGAGACCCGGTATTCAACAGCACGATCGTTCAGCGCCTCATCAACAAGATGATTATGGGCGGCAAGAAGAGTCTGGCGGAGCGCATCGTCTATGGCGCCCTTCTAGAGATTCACGAAGGGACAGGCGACAACCCGCTTGAGGTGCTCAGCGCGGCGATTCGCAATATTCGGCCCGTTGTCGAGGTAAGGCCGCGGAGGGTCGGCGGCGCCACCTATCAGGTGCCGGTCGAGGTCAACGCCCGCCGCCAGTTCACGCTGGCGATTCGCTGGCTGGTCAATGCTGCTCGCGATCGCAGTGAACGGCGCTCGACAGAGCGGCTGGCCAACGAGCTGCTCGACGCCTCCAAAGGCGAAGGCGCTGCCGTCAGGCGCCGCATCGAAACATATCGTATGGCAGAGGCCAACAAGGCTTACTCGCACTACCGCTGGTAGGCCCACAGGCGGCCTCTTGCGGCTTGTCAGCTCAAGTCGGACATGCCGCAATGGCGCCATATCAGCCGTATTGGTAGCAACAGTTACATTGGACGTTCTGAGGAGTATGTGATTCAGTCGTGGTACAGACTAAATTGCTGCAAAAAACCAGGAATATTGGCATAGCGGCCCACATTGACGCCGGTAAGACCACAACTACCGAGCGCATACTGTATTACACCGGCCGCGTCCACCGCATGGGCGAAGTGGACGACGGCGATGCCACTATGGACTACATGCCCCAGGAGATGGAACGGGGCATTACCATCACGTCTGCGGCCACGACCTGCGAGTGGCAAGGCTACACGATTAACATAATAGATACTCCCGGCCATGTTGATTTTACAGTGGAAGTCGAGCGCTCACTGCGCGTATTGGACGGTGTGGTTACCATCCTATGCGCTGTCGGCGGGGTACAGCCGCAGTCCGAGACGGTCTGGCGCCAGGCCAATAGGTACAATATCCCCCGCATAGTCATCGTCAACAAGATGGACCGCACCGGGGCCGACTTCCATGACGTGCTGCACCAGATGCGGCAGCGGCTAGGCGCAAATGCTCTGGCGATACAGATTCCCATCGGCGCGGAAGAGGAGTTCGAAGGCGTCATTGACCTCATCGAGATGAAGGCGATCTACTGGGAAGATGAGCTCGGCGCTGAGGCTGTGGAGCGCGAAATACCCGAGCCGATGCGCGAGCGCGCTGAATTGTTCCGCGAATGGCTGATCGTTGCCATGGCCGACACACATCCGCATCTGGAGGAGAAGTACTTTGCAGGTGAGCAGCCGACACCAGATGAAATACGTGCGGCGATCCGCGAGGACGCCCTGGACAACGCGCTGGTGCCGGTACTGTGCGGCAGCTCACTGAAAAACAAGGGCGTGCAGCCCCTTCTCGACGCGGTCGTCCACTACTTGCCATCGCCGCTCGAGGTGCCGCCCGTCATCGGTTTCCGGCCCAAGACGCAAGAGCCGGTGCTGTGCAAGCCATCACCGGATGAGCCGCTGGCCGCGCTGGTCTTCAAGGTCGCAACTGACCCCTTCGTCGGCCAGCTTTCTTATGTGCGGATATATTCGGGCCAACTGAAGAAGGGCCAGACGGTCTATAACGCTCAGAATAATATAAAATCACGGATTGCGCACATTCTTAGAATGCATGCTAACAGCCGCGAGAACATTGAACTCGCAAGCGTCGGCGATATCGTGGCTGTCGTCGGCCTTAACAAGGCCACCACCGGCGATACGCTCAGTCAGGTGGACCACCCGGTGGCTCTCGAAAGTATAGAATTTCCCGAGCCGGTTATCTCCATGGCCATCGAGCCCAAGACGACCACCGACGAGGGCCGGCTGATCGAAAGCCTACAGCGCCTGATGAGCGAGGACCCCACCTTCTCAGTGCGCACCGACGGCGAAACCGGCCAGCAGATAATCTCCGGCATGGGCGAACTCCATCTGGACATCATCAAGGACCGCCTGCTGCGCGAGTTCAGAGTCGAGGCCAATGTAGGCAACCCACAGGTTGCCTACAAGGAAACGATTACGCGACCGGCAACCGCCAGAGGCAAATTTGTGCGCCAGACCGGCGGGCACGGGCAGTACGGCGACGTAACACTGATGCTGGAGCCACTGCCGCGAGGGACAGGCTATGAGTTTGAGGACAGAACTAAGGGCGGCGTGGTGCCGAGGGAGTTCATGCCCGCCGTTGAAGCCGGTATCAAAGAGGCTATCGAAGCCGGTCCGGTGGCATCGTATCCGGTGGTTGATATACGCGTCTGCTTGACCAACGGCTCCTACCATGATGTTGACTCTTCCGAGGTGGCATTCAAGCTCGCTGCAAGCATGGCCTTTCGCGAGGCCTACCAGGACAGCGAGCCGATCTTGCTGGAGCCGGTGATGTCGGTCGAAGTCGTCACGCCGGATGCGTACACGGGGGATGTGATAAACGATCTGAACGCTCGGCGGGCCGAGATCAGCAGCATGAAACCCTTGCCGGGCGACAGCCAAAGCATAACCGCCCTGGTGCCGCTGGCCACCATGTTCGGCTATTCGACTCAGTTGCGGTCTCTGAGCCAGGGGCGTGCGACATACAGCATGGAGCCGCACTCGCACAGGCCCGTGTCGCAGGAACGGCAGGAAGCGATAATAGGCACGGAATAGACTATGGCCATGTTGACCACGGCAAGACGACGCTGACGTCAGCGATAACGAAATGCCTGAGCGCCTCGGACGAGGGGAGTGCGGCTTCTCTGGACTTTGACCAGATCGACAATGCTCCGGAGGAGCGGGAGCGGGGGTTGACGATAGCGACGTACCATGCGGAGTACGAGACGGCTAATCGGCACTATGCGCATGTTGACTGCCCCGGTCATGCCGACTACATCAAGAACATGATCACAGGTGCGGCGCAGATGGATGGTGCGATATTGGTGGTGGCGGCGACGGACGGTCCGATGCCGCAGACGCGGGAGCACATCTTGCTGGCGCGTCAGGTGAACGTGCCTGCTATCGTGGTATTTTTGAACAAGTGTGATGAGATGGATGATGCGGACCTGCTGGACGTAGTGGAGTTGATGGTACGGGAGCAGTTGTCGGACTATGAGTTTCCTGGCGACGACATTCCGGTGATCCGTGGCTCGGCTCTGGAGGCGATGGAGTGTGGTTGTGGGGGCCGTGACTGTGACAAGTGCGGTCCGATCTTCGAGCTATTGGATGCGGTTGACAGCTACGCGACGGGTCGCGTGGAGCGCGGGAGGATTAGCACCGGCGACGATGTCGAGATAGTGGGGATCACGGAGACGCAGAAGTCGGTGGTAACGGGCGTGGAGATGTTCCGCAAGATCTTGGACGACGGTCAGGCGGGGGACAACATCGGTGTGCTTCTGCGCGGTATCGAGCGCGACGAGGTGGCGCGAGGTCAGGTGGTAGCAGCGCCTGGCAGCATCACTCCACACACGAAGTTTGAGGCAGAGGTGTATATTCTGAGCCACGATGAGGGCGGCCGTCACACGCCGTTTTTCCCGGGCTATCGTCCGCAGTTTTACTTCCGGACGACCGATGTGACGGGTGAGGTGGTGCTACCTGAGGGCATTGACATGGTG
>JALGTY010000116.1 GCA_029821145.1 Candidatus Zipacnadia bacterium | reverse complement strand
AGGATTGGAAATGGCAGATCTACAGGCAATTGCTGATGCCGTCATCGGCGGGGACCGCGACACCGTAGCAGAGCTGGCGCAGGGGGCGGTTGACGAGGGCGTTGACCCCGAGGAGATCATTAACGAGGGTCTGATCGCCGGCATGAACGTGGTGGGAGTGAAGTTCAAGAACAACGAGTTTTACGTGCCGGAGGTACTGATCGCCGCTCGCGCCATGCACGGCGGTATGGACATCGTCAAGCCGCTGCTGGCGGACTCCGACGTCGCCTCCAGAGGCAAGGTTGTCATCGGCACCGTCAAGGGTCGCCTCCAGAGGCAAGGTTGTCATCGGCACCGTCAAGGGCGACCTGCACGATATCGGAAAGAACCTGGTCGCGATGATGCTGGAAGGCGGCGGCTACGACGTGGTAGATCTGGAGGTTGACGTGCCGCCTGAGAAGTACGTGGAAGCGGCCCAGGCCGAGAACGCCGATGTGATAGCCCTATCCGCGCTGCTTACCACCACCATGCCCGGCATGAAGGACACTATTGACGCCATCGCCGAAGCCGGGATGAAAGGCAGCGTCAAGGTGATTATCGGAGGCGCACCTGTGACCCAGAACTACGCTGATGAGATCGGCGCTGACGGGTATGCTCCCGACGCGGCATCAGCGGTTGATCTGGTCACTAGCCTGCTGTAGAGGGGAGATAGCCACCCGACAGGGCGTGTGTACACCAAGCCAACAGAGACTGGGTCGCCTGCTATGGTGCCAACAGCCGGGCGACCCAGTTTGCATGAGACGATGACTCTCAAAAAAGGGTGGCTCTTGAGTTGACTGAACGGAAGGGGCGGCGGGACATGCTGTTTGCTCTTGGAATACTTCTGATAGCAATTGCCCTGGGTGCGGTGGGGCAGATATGCCTCAAATCCGGGGTAACCAGCCTGGGCGAAGGCGTATCAGCGGCTTTCCTACTGAAGTCCATCCCGACGACGCCTCTGATTCTGCTGGGCTTCTTGTGCTATGGTGTCAGCTCGATGTTCTACCTGGTGTGTCTGTCCAAGCTGAACCTGAGCTACGCCTACCCCATGATCGCTCTGAGTTATGTCATAGTGGCGATCTTGTCCTGGAAATATCTGGGTGAAGGGCTGCCTGCGACCCGCATCGTCGGCATTATCGTGATAATCATAGGTGTCGCGCTGGTCGCCTCCAGCCACGAACCGAAGGCCTCCGCCCACGATTCGCCACCGGCAATAGAATTGCCTGCCGACGCTGGCGATGGTCCGAATTAGTAGTCTCTGCGGGCCATCAGAACATTTCGAAAGCCCTGAAAAGCTGGCATAAGCCGGCTTTTTTGTTTATTATGACAGCGATGACCACACCGGCCTGCCGCATAACACGCGCCGACATATTGTGCCTGGTGGGGATGGGCGTCCTGGTCGTGGCGTTCTGGGGAAGCTGCATCTTTGGCGACCGCGTGCCGGCCGCTGGCGTTTATCAGCAGCATTTCGCGCCCTACAACGCACACGGTGCCCCCGGATTGAGCCGGCAATGGGACTCGCTTCTGTGGGACGGTGTCGCCCAGTTCTACCCCTGGCGGGAACTGACGCACCGCAGCTTCTCGGAGCACGGCGAGTTCCCGTTGTGGAATCCGCACCAGTTCTGCGGCACGCCGTTTGTGGGCAATGGGCAGAGCGCGCTTTTCTATCCGCCGCACTGGCTGCTGGCCTGGCTGGATACCGGCCGGGCAATGAGTCTTTTGAATGCGCTGCACTACTTCCTGGCGGCGCTTTTCACCTTTCTGCTGATACGGGTCCTGGGCGCCGGAACGGCGTCTGCGGCGCTTGGCGCGGTCACCTACGCCTTCGGCGGGTTCATGGTCACATGGACAGAGCTCCCCAGCCTGATTGAGACTGCGATATGGCTGCCGGCGGGGTTGCTCGGCGTGGAGCTGATCTTCAGGCGGCGCCCGCTTGTGGGCGGACTCGTGCTGGCGATGGCGCTGGGATTCAGTCTGCTGGCAGGGCACTTTCAGATTGCGGCTTATGTGTGGATGGCTGCGCTGGGCAGTGGTATGGTTCACCTGATCTACTGGCTTGTGGCGCAGCGGCGGAATGTAAGGGAAAGGGAATTCGCGCGGCAAGAGGCAGGGCCGGTTGTCGCGTTGCTGGTGGCGTTCGTGCTGGGACTGGGACTGGGCGCGGTACAGTTGCTGCCGACGCTGGAGCTGGGCGGGATGTCGCCGCGCGGCTCCGGGACGGTTTCGGCAAACGGCTTTCAGTTCCACCTGGCGCGCGCAATGCTACCGGTGGAGTTGCTGACGATCTTCGACCCCGACATCATCGGCAGCCCGGCGACCATGGACTATCCGGCGCACCGGATCAGCTATTCCGAGCACTGCGCATATATCGGCATAGCCGCTGCCATTGGCGTGCTGCTGGCGCTGATTGTCGGCTACCGGCGCAAGATCGTGTGGCTGTTTGCGGCCATGGGTGGATTGGCTCTGTGGGCTGCTGCAGGCGGCTGGCCGGCATACATATACTACTTCTGCATCCCAAAAGTGGGCTTGGCAGGAGGATTCTCGCGGCTGTTGTCCGTTTTTACATTATGCGCGGCAGTGCTGGGTGGTCTTGGTTGTCAGGAGATCTACAAGCGCATCGAACGCAGCACAAGCGGGGGCGCGCTCCGCGCCGAGCTGTGGGCATGGGCTATAGTGGGGCTAGCGCTCTTGCAGGCCGTGCCGTGGGCGTACCGATTCAACCCGCGTACTCCGGCGGCGGAGCTTTACCCGCGTACGGAGCTGATTGACAAGATAATCGAGGTAGCCGGCGAATCGCGGGTGCTGGCGATAACCGATCCGCACAAGTGGACGCTCTACGATCTGCCGCAGGCGATGCTGCCGCCGAATTCGGCCACTGTCTATGGCTACTACAGCATCAACGGCTACGACTCGCTGTTCACAAAGACGTACCGGGAATTCGCCAATGAGGTTCAGCAGGGCATCGCCTCGCCGGCAGCCAATGGCAACATGGTGCTGGTTTCGCAGCTATCAGGAAATGCTGTGGGATGCGGGTACTACGTAAGCGCCGAGCCACTGCTTTCGGATGAGGAGTTGACAAGATCAAAACGTTTCGACCTGGTTGAGAGTGGGCCAGAGGGATATGTATATCGTGACGCAATGGCACTGCCGTATGCGAGGTGGAGAACGGCGAAGGATGCGCACAGTCAGGCGCTTGATCTGGAGGCGGCAGATGCCCGGCGCTCGACTGCGAACCGGATATATGTGCTGCTGTGTCCGGAGGAGGCAAGCACACTGGAGCTTGCCGAGGGTTACTACCCGGGTTGGATTGCTTGTGTGACAGGGGGCCTGCAGCGGCCACGTCTGTCCGGGGCAAGCTTCATGAGCGTTGATGTGCCGGGGGCATGTCAGTCAGTCGAGTTGATCTATTACCCGGCGAGCGTGGTGGTCGGGGGGTTCTTTACGCTCCTGGCTCTGATGATGATTGTGATGGTTTGGGCGGCCGTGAAGATCAAGCGCCAGAGGCACGAATAAACGGCATTGACAGGCTGCGGTTCGACAAGCTCACCGCCCTGCCTGCCCTGAGCGCAGTCGAAGGGAGCAACGTCGAAGGGGAAAGCCTGTCCCACGCGAGATAGATGATGATTCTGGACGATGCAAAGGTCGTTGGCGAAACGAGTGTTGCTTAATTGCGCTTTTTGTTGATATTTCCGAGATTCAAGTATCCGTCTGGTGATCCGCCACTCGGTGTAGCGTATCTGGCGGCTGTGCTGCGGCAGGCAGGACATGAGGTGGAGATATTCGACACCACCTTCATGAAGCGGCCGCTCGCCGAGCTGCAAGACACGCTGAAGAGCCGGAAGGTTGACTTCATTGGTATCAGCGTGATGACCTCCATGCTGGCGGGCGCTGCGGCAGTGGCCAAGATTTGCCGGCAGTACAGTGACGCGCCGGTCATTGCCGGCGGCCCGCATGCGACCGTGGAACCCGAGGGCACCCTCCGGCTGGAGGGCGTTGACGCGGTGGCGATAGGCGAGGGTGAAAGCATAATCGCGGACCTGGCCGCAGCCGGTGGCGACCTCTCGCAGGTCAAGGGGCTCTGGTACCTCGATGGGCAGCGGGTGGTGAAGAATGAACCGGCGCAGCTTATACAGGACCTCGACCAGATACCCTTTCCGACGCGTGACCTGCTTGACATGCGCCACTACATGGACATCTGGTACCAGCTTGATGCAGTAAAATACGGCCTGCGGGGGACCTCGATCATCGCCTCGCGCGGCTGTCCGTTCAATTGTGCCTATTGCCAGCCGACCCTGCGGATGCTGTTCGGCAAGCGGGTGCGGCGGCGCTCGCCGGCAAACATAGTCGCCGAACTGGTGGAGCTCAAACGAGATTACAACCCAGATGGGGTGATGTGGCTCGACGATACGTTCCTGCTGGATAGCGCCTGGATGACGCAGCTTTGCGACCGGCTCACAGAAGCCGACCTGGATATTGTCTGGGGATGCAACATCCGGGCTGACGTGGCCGATAAGGAGATGCTGGCGTGCATGCAGAAAGTCGGCCTGCGCATTGTACACGTTGGCATCGAATCGGCCAGCCAGCGGATTCTGGACGAGGTCTATCAGAAGGGAATCACGATGCAGCAGGTGAGGCAGGCCGTCGGCGATGCTCATGACCTGGGACTGAATGTGCGTGGCTATTTCATGTTAGGAGCGCCCACCGAGACGGAGGAGGAACTGCGGGCAACGGTGCGACTGGCCAATGAGTTGCCGCTGGATGACGTGACCTTCAGCATCACCACGCCGCTGCCGCACACGCACCTGTACGATAAGACCCGGCACCTGATCGCCAAGGACTTCTCAGAGTTCGACTATTACAAGAATCCCGTGTACCGCGACGGGGCGGTAGTTGCTAACCGCAGGCTGGACCGGATAAAGAAATCGGCGTACCTGCAATTCTACCTGGGGCGCAAGCGCCTGTGGCGGACCATACAGTCAGTGCTGGGTGTAAGCGGCGTCAGGAAGATGCTGCTGAAGGTGCAGCGGTTCTAAAGGGTGTTTCATAACCTTGCTATTGTGTAGCTCGGAACCTGGGGGACTGTCCCTTTAGGGACTGTCCCCTCCCTCCTACACAGGAATGATTAAGGTGGGGCCAATGCAGCCTCCGAGGTCTGGTGAAATGAGGGCTGTAGTAGCAGTGGCCGCAGCGGTAATGGCCCTCACGCTGCTGCCGTATCTGGCGGCGCTTCAGCTTGCACAGCCGGGCGATGTCTTTAGCGGCTTCATCTGGGGCGTGGATGACGGGAATGTCTATCTGTCGTGGATCAGGCAGGCCTCCGAGGGACACATTCTTCTGGCCAATCAATACACCACCGATCCGCAGAACCCCCATTTTTTCAACCTCTTCTTGCTTTTTGCCGGTCTGCTGTGCCGCATCACCGGCCTGGCGCCCATCTACATATTCCACAGCCTGCGCGTCCTCGGGGGCGTATTCATGCTCGCCAGCTTCTACTGGCTGGTGTCGCTGCTGACTGCCGACCGCTGGATCCGGTGGGCGGCGCTGGGTCTTGCGGCTCTAGGGTCAGGGCTTGGCTGGGTGGTGGTGCTGTTTGACGAAGCGGGCATTACTCCAGGCATTCATCCAGTGGACGCCGGTGTCAATTGGCAGGTGCAGCCGGAGGCGGTGACCTTCCTGTCGGCGCTGCTCAACCCGCTGTTTATCACCTCAATGGGGCTTATCTGTCTGACGCTGGGCCATGCGCTGATTGCTCTGGAGCAGAAGCGGCTGCGGTCGGCGGTTGGCGCCGGCGTGCTGCTACTGATTCTTGGGAACATCCATTCGTACGACGTATTCACAATCCACGCCACGCTGGGCGTGTGGATAATCTATGGCCTGCTGACCCGGAGATACAGTTTCGGCCAGGCGGCGCTGGCGTACGCTGTGATATTCTTCATCAGCGCACCCGCGCCGCTGTGGTCCTACTGGGCCGCCAATCAGGACCCCTCTTACCTGGTCAAAGCGATGACACCCACACCGTCGGCTGGCTTTGTGAATTACCTGGTAGGATATGGCCTGCTGGTCGTGTTTGCTATCGTCGGAGCGACGCGCGCCCTCACCCCCACCCGCTCTCCCACAGGGAGAGGAAAGAACGGAATTCCTCGCTCTGGCTCTGGCCTCCCGAAAGAATCGCGTGGCACAGGCTTTCTAGCCTGTGGGCCAGAGCCGCTCAGCCCAGGACTTCTGAGATTTGCGATTCTTTGGGCGGTGGCGAATTCCGTAATGCTCGCATTGCCGGTGTCGTTTCAGCGCAAGCTGGTTGAGGGTCTGCACATGCCGATTGCAATTCTGGCAGGCGTGGGTGTGGTGTATCTGGCGCGTCTGATAACAAACCGCGCAGCCGCTGCCGGCAAGCTGCAGAGCGTCAAGGAGCGGATGGCGCTGACTGTTGTCGCCGCGATAGTCATCTGCCTGCCCAGCAATGCGCTGCTCGTAAGCCAGTGCATGGAGAATGTCAGGACCAACAATGAGCTGCTGCTGCACGTGCTGGCGCCGCCGATATACCTGAGCGCAGATTATGCAAACGTGGCAAGCTGGCTGGGAGACCATACTACAGAGCAGGATGTGGTGCTGAGCTCCTCACTGTTTGGTAACCACATCCCGGCGGCTGCTTCGTGCAAGGTCTATGCCGGCCACTGGGCTGAGACGTTGTACTTCTCGCGGAAGCTGGGTAAGGTGGCGGAGTTCTTCTCGCCGGGGACGGAAGTGGAACGGCGGCTGGATGTGCTGTGCGGGGATGTTGGGGCGAGGTATGTGGTGTACGGGCCGTATGAGCGGCTGATCGGCCGGAGCCGTGGCGGCTCGCAAGACGATGCTGATATATTGGCCGCGACCGCGGGATTCTTGGAGCCAGTGTTCACATCCGGGGACGTAACGGTGCTGAAAGCGAGTTTCTATGTTGACTAGGACTAGCGGCTGGTATAACGCGGACCTGGCCGCGCTTGGTTTCCTGGCCGCTGTGGCGCTGGTGGTACTATGGCCGGTGACACTGGGGAATAAGGTGCTACTGCCGGCGGACCTGTTGCTGCGGATGGAGCCGTTCCGGGCTCATGCGAGGGAGTATGATTTCGAGCGGGTGCAGAACCCGATCCTCGACCCCATCCAGCAACACTATCCATGGCGCAAGTTCGCCGCGCAGCAGGTGCGCCAGGACCAGGTACCACTGTGGAATCCATACATGTCGTGCGGCGCTCCCTTCCTGGCTAACAACCAGTCGGCTCCGTTCTATCTCGAGACATGGCTCTTTTACATCATGGCACCGGAGCGGGCTTTCGGATGGGCGGCGTTGCTGTACATGCTACTGGCCGGCGGGTTCATGTACTGGTACTTGCGCACCATTGACTGCCGGCCCCAGGCGGCACTGCTAGGCGCACTACCCTTCATGCTTTCCGGGTTCGCAATCGGCTGGATGGCGTTCCCTACGCTGCGCTCGGTACCCGCGTGGCTGCCCCTGATGCTGGTGGGCCATGAGAAGACTGTGCGCGGTCACAAGGGGCCTTGGTGGGTGCTTTCGGCGCTCGCGGTGGGGATGAGCTTTATGGCCGGGCACCTGCACATCTCGTTCTTTGTTCTGTTCGTGTTCACCGGCTACATCGTATTCCGCGCCATCTGGGGACACAACGCCAAGAGGCAGTGGACAACGGTGTTTTGCGGCTCTGCAGCGCTATTCATCGGTACGCTAATCGGCGCCGCGCAGGTCTTGCCGGTTGTGGAACTGGTGCGGATGGCCAGCCGTCCTCCTCATTCCTTCGAGTACATAAAGAAAATGGCACTGGTGCCCGCCTCGTTTCTCACCGGCCTGATGCCTGACATCTTTGGTAACCCGGTGGATTACAACTACTGGGGCGAGTTCTTCATCACAAAGGGACGCGCGTACCTGGAGAATGTCTGGTATGTGGGTGTGGCGACACTGTTGCTGGCCATAGCTGTGTTGGTATTCCGGCGGACCAGGTTGGTGTGGTTCTGGTTAGCGACGGTAGCTGTAGGGGTGGGGATAGCGTGGGGTACGTGGCTGTACTGGGTCGGCTATCAACTCCTGCCTGCCATGCGCATGCTTCCGGGCATCAGCCGCGCCGTCGTTATGGTTGACGTGGGGCTGGCTGTACTGGCCGGTCTGGGGGCGGAGGCGATTCTGCGCGCGCTCGAGGAGGCGCAGAAGGAGCGCGTGGTCAGATTCGCAGTGCGGGCCGCGGGCATAATGGTCAGCGTGGGGCTCATCGGCGGCATTGCTGTATGGCTCTTTACTGGGGGCCTTGAACAGGCCTTGCCAGGCATCGGTGGCTACACGCTCCTGCAGATCGGGATCTTCGTTGTGCTGGCTATTCTCAGCGCCGTGTTGATCGGCCTGACCACCCGCTACCGGGAAGTGGCGGTTGCCCTGCTTGTTGTCGTTGTGGCTGTGGACCTGGGACGTTGCGCCGTCCATTTCATCCCTATGGTGCCGCGACAGTACCTGCACATCGAGACCGAGGCACTTCGGACCATTCGCTCCCGGCACCCGCGCCCGCGGATCATGTCGCTGTCCGTCGAGGGAAACTGGCTTAGACGGATGCCGCCTAACCTGCCGATGGCCTTTGGTCTGGAGTGTGTTGAAAGCTCCGATTCGCTGCTGGTGCCATGGTACGAGGAGATGATGAAGGCGGCTCGAGCTGAGGACGGCCAGCCGACCCCGGATTTGCCGCTCTGGGATGCGCTGGGCGTTGATCATTGCCTGACCCCGCGTGAACTCAACGGCAGGTGGCGGCTCATCACCGAATACGAGACCAACGTCTACTTCAATTCGGATCACCTCCCGTGCTTCATGAGCCCGAAAAGGGTTGTTGCAGCCGACGACTACGAACAAGCCAAAGAGCTGGTGACCTCGCCAGACTACGATCCCGTCGCGGAGCTGATTATGGTGGGACAACCGGGTGGCGAGCAGGGCCGGGGCCAGTCGGGTTTGGCTACCGCATGGTCGCCCAATGCGGTGACCGTTGAGGTCGGCGACGGCAACCGCTGGTGGGTGCTTGCCGACACCTATTATCCCGGTTGGCACGCGTATGCCGGTGACCGCGAACTGCAGATCGTGCCGGCCAACTACGCCCTGCGCGGCATCTACGTACCGCCTGGAGTGGACACCATCCGCTTCATCTACTATCCGGCTAGTTTTCTTCTGGGAGCATTTCTGACGGCACTCAGCATCGGTGCCCTGGGTTTCGTAATGGGTTATTCGCGTCGCCGGAGGGAGTGCGATGCGGATATCTAACTCGTTGGCCGCGATCATCTTCGGTTTGCTTGCGTTCATGCTTCTGGCCGCGACCGGCCGTCAGATCGGGCTGACCTACGACGAGCCGATCTACATGTCCAAGTCGCTGCTGGCCTATGAGTGGCTGGCGGATATGCTCAGCGGGCGTGATGCGACAAGTGAGGCTGCTATCAGGCGCTACTGGGACGCGACCAGGGACCAACAGCCCGGGTCCATCAAGCTGCTATTCGGAACAGTCACCAGGCTACTCGGTGGGGTGCTGCCAGTTCCCGTCCTGACGGCAGGACGGCTGGGTACCATGCTGCTTTCGGCGCTGCTGGTGGGGGTACTGTACTGGTTTGTGGCCGGCCTGTGGGGACGCGCTGCCGGTGTAGTTGCAGCAGGCGGGCTGCTGTTGATGCCCCGGGTGTGGACGCACATGCACCTGGCCGCGCTCGATGCTGCTGATATTCCTGGCTGCCAGATATGATCGGCCCTGGCTCTGTGTGGGGGCCGGTGTGGTCTTCGGCCTGGCGCTGGGCACGAAACTCAACAGCTTTTTCATCCCGCTGATCGTCCTGCCGTGGCTGCTATACATTGGCAAGAAGCGGATTACCGCATGGACCGCTGGGGCAATGGCCATTGTGGGGCCGCTTACCTTCTGGGCCACCTGGCCCTGGCTGTGGCATGACACGTGGGCACGCGCGGCGGAGTACTTCCAGTTTCATCTGCACCATTACCACGTTGCCACGACATACTTCGGGACGACCTGGGAGTTGGCGCCGTGGCATCACGCGCTGGTCATGACGCTGATTACTACGCCGCCGGTTATCTTCGCGCTGGCCGTGTTGGGGATATATGTAATGATGTCGGGCTGGAAGCCCGACCTACGCGAAAAGGTATTGGGGAGCATGCGGCGACCAAGGGACACCATGGAGCAGCCGCTGGAAATGAGAAACGGAGGCCCATACTGGCAGGGCGCGTGTCTGATTCTGCTGGGGTGGGGGCTGGTAGTCAACATCGCTCCCAGTATGCTGCCGTGGGCTCCCAAGTATGGTGGGGTGCGCCTTTTTCTGCCGATGTTCCCGTATCTGGCGGTCATGGCCGGCGTAGGCTTCTTCTGGCTCAGCCAGCGCATCATCGAGCGTGGCAAGGATAATTGGGGCGCTGAGTTCGATAACTTTCCAGTCAAGTTGCGCATCGGTCTGGCG
>JALGTY010000115.1 GCA_029821145.1 Candidatus Zipacnadia bacterium | reverse complement strand
GACCTGGTGGTCTGCTCCCACTTGTACCATTTGGCATGGCCGTCGCCAAAACCGTAGTTCGAGCCATCATTGTGGACATCCTGGGCGATGTGGCCCGCGAATTCTGTGTACTCGGCCCCATCGTCCCACGAGGTGCCATCGTCCGGCCACGGGTGGTAGCCGGTCGCGCTACTGGTCTGCTCCCGCACCGCAATAGCTATCTGTTCCGACGGCGAATCAAACTCCGCCATGCTGCTGCCGTGTGCAAACAGGCCGTTGAGCACATAGTCAGTGCCCGGGTCCGTCGCCGCAGCTTTGTATGCGGGCGTGCGGAACATCTGCGCGTTCTTCACGTACACCTGCAGCGGCTGCCACCAGTCATAGCCGGCTGTATGGTTGACTTGCGGATAGCACTCGTCGTTATCCTGCGCGTACATCATCAGGGCCAGGCCGATTTGCTTGACGTTACTCAGACATTGCGTCTGCCGCGCCTTAGCTCGCGCCCTGGCGAAGACCGGAAATAGTATCGCCGCCAGGATCGCAATGATGGCTATTACCACCAGAAGTTCTATCAGTGTGAAGCCTCTTGTGTTACGCATAGACATGCTATTCGCCTCCTGCTTGTCAGCAGTTTTGTGCATTGACTAACAATAGCCAATGATGGAAATACCTCGGGTGAAACGTCGGGTATGAGGTAGTTCCTAGCTGATGGGAGGCGCGCGCGCGGAAAAAGGCAATACGACGGGGTCAAAGACTGGTGCAGGCCGCCAGCGTTTACGGCTTGCCAGCGGCCTGAATAGCAAAATGAGTACAGCCACAGCCGGCAGCAACAACGCACCGGCCATCACCATAACGCACAACTGGCAGGTGGCGCTGTCGTGGGTTGCGGGATCCACGATATGGGCGTGCGGAAATACGAGCCCGATGAAGACAGCGGCCGCTGCAAAGAGGCCGAAGGCACATAGGTGGCGGCTCTTCAATAGGTTCCTGATGCTCATAGTTGCACGCAGAAGGACGATGGAAGTAATTGAGTAGTGCGATTATGCTCAATAACGCTGTGGGGACAATAGCAGTTCCCCCACCGCATGTCTCTATTCTACCCACACTGCCCGCAGCCAAACCAGGATGCACGCGCTCGGTTGCCCGAGTTTTGGCTCGCCAGGCAGGTCATGACGCATCATTCCACTAAACAATACAGGCTCTCCGGCGAATTGTTGATTGACCCTGGAGTTCGTTGCGGGGCATGTGCGCCCATCGAAGAGAGCCACGCAAACGGAGCATACGGCAAAATGGCTATGACCTACATCGAGGTATCAGGCACCGCCTACGAAATCGGCCGCCGGCAGTGTGAGAAGCTCGGCGAGCTGGCAAGAATCCGCTATCGCCGCTACGGCCACTATCATGCCGACGAGAGGCCCGAGCATGACCTTGCCCCGATGATAGAATGGGTGCAGGAGCACTGGCCCGCGCAGCTTGAGGAAGTCCGCGGTTATGCCGATGGCCTGGACATGCCGTTTGAGCAGGTCTTCGAGTTCCACTTCGGCCCCTACGTCAGCGCGATCCTGGACTCTCAGCAGTGCAGCAACCTGGGCTTCAGCGAGTCGCCCAATGGCCCCATCCTCGGCGGTAATCTGGATGACGCCACCGGCTATGTGGTGCAACTCACGCGCCGCGCAGGTGCTTACGCTCATGTGGGCATCGTCTGGCCCGGGTGGCTGTCATACTGGGGCGGGGTCAACGAGTGCGGCCTGGCGGTTAGTGGCTCCTCCGCCCGGGTGCAGACAGCCAGCCCACCGCAGCCGGCTCAGCCACCCGCGTGGCATAGCGTTTACACTGCCCGTTGGGTGCTGGAGACCTGCCGTGACGTGCCCGAGGCCATCGCGCTGCTCAAGCAGCCTGGCATCGCCGGTCACGGCAACCATATCATGATTGACGAAACCGGCAACGGGGTGGTCGTCGAGACCCACAAGCCGACCGGTCCCTACCTTGCCGAGCACTCCTGGGAGCCGGGCGGCTGGATATGCTGCGGCAATTTCTTCGTCTCCGAGATCAGTCCGGAGGAGGCGTTGGCTTCCGAGGACGAGCATCTCCGCCTGCGGGGCAATCGCGTAAGGCTTCTGCGGGAGTTCGGCACCCGCAGCGAGAAGGGCGGCGGAAGCATCGAGCTGCTGAAGGCGACCTTGCGCACTCACGACGGCCCGGACCACGGCGAGGGCGGCATCTGCAATCCCAACAACTGCTGCGGTGTGATCTATGTCCCACGCGAGCGCAGAATTCTGGTGGCCGAGCGCTTCCCTTGCGCCAACGAGTTTATCGAGTATCCGCTCAGTGGCGCGAACCCAGGCGCGTAGGCGTTCGTCCAATATGTTAGAGCTTCCCAATACTGCTTCCACGCCAGCACCGCATCATTCACAAGCGCGTGGCTCGGCCAGAGCTTTGCGTCTCTTGCAAAGCTCTGGTGAGAATGCGTCAGCATTCTCAGCTTCCAGCCCGAGGCTTCTGTCGGCTGCTTCACGAGCAATCCGCGATCGCGCCACCAGGAGGTCACATCATGAACCGCCGCAAGCCGGCCCCACTGCTTCTCGCGGTGCTATTCGGAATCATTCTGATCATAGCGGGCTGCGGTGGCGGAGATGACAATGGTGACGGCTCAGGCGGGGCAACGCAGGCCATCACCTCCGGTCTCTCCCAGGCGGCGTGTGGCGCGAGCCCGACTGTGCTTCTGCGCGTACATACCAGCAATACCGAACGCCAGGGCACGCAGGGCTGGGTCATCTACCGCGCGGCTGACAACCCCTATTTCCCCCCGATACCCGGCAATATCATAGACGTATTCCCCGGCCGCGACTTGCCTTCGAACACCTACAGCGATGATCCGTATCTGAGGAATTATGTCGAGGACGCCGGCTTCACATACTATTACGTGGACGCCGAGGACCTCCAGGAGGCGACAGTAACGGCGGCGTACAACCACTACCCGATGACCCCGGGCGGCAGGTATTACTACTGCGTCCGGCGCATTATCCAGCCCTTGCAGCCACCTGGCTACAATCCGCCGGTGGTCAGTCAGCAGGTGCAGCCGTCGGGCCCGGTGCCGAGTCAACAATCGCCTGTAGTGGCAGAGCTGGAGGTAGAGGTGGAGAGCGGCCAGCCGCTGTCGCAGGTCAGCAACCACTTCGGCCCGATTACGTTCTTCGTCCCGCCGCAGTTATCGAGCCCCCTCAGTGGCACGGCAAATCAGAGTGTGACGGATGTACCTTTCACGTGGCAGCCAACGACGGGCGCTGACGTGTACAGAGTGGAGCTATTTGGGCCCACCGATCCGCAAGGGCGCGGCAATCCGTATTGGGTCAGCGACTATATCCAGGGCAGTGCGGGCTCTAGCGCAATGAGTGCGACGTTCAGCGTCCCGCACCCGGCTTCCGGCTTGACGCCGGACACCACCTATTACTGGCGCGTAGGTGCGCGGGCCAGCGGCGACATATCCTACCCGTCAAATCGCGACCTGGGCAAGGTCGGCTGGCTGTACAGCTATATGCGCTCCTTCAGCACAGTCTCCTCACCTCCCGGCTCGCCTTGAAAAAGTAGCAAAGACCACGCGTATGCATCCCGCCGTCACATCCGCCCATCTTTGTTATCCCCGCCATGCAGGTGATTTGCTCCGAATGTAGCAATACTCCATTGCTGCGTTCCTTACATAGTGCTACTGCGTTTCAATGGAGGCAAATGGTGAAACCCTCAGATGACATGGGCAAACTCCTGGAGTTCTACGAAAGCGCGCTGTTGGATGATGTGGTTCCCTGGTGGATCGAGCACGGCATTGACTGGGAGCAGGGCGGCGTCACGGAGATCATCGCCGAAGACGGCACGGTGGCCAGCTACGACAAGTCGGTGTGGTCGCTGGGCCGCGCGCTGTTTGTGTGGTCGCGGCTCTACAACCTCATCGGCCGGCGCCACGAATGGCTTGATATCGCCAATCGCATATTTGAGTTCGTGCTTCCCATCGGCCTTGAGAATGACTGGATCTGGCCCTCAGCGGTGCACCGGGATGGCAGCGTCAAGGCCCCTACCACCAACATCTACGCCGACGGCTTTGCGATCATGGGCCTCACCGAATACGCCAAAGCCACCGGGGACGAGCAGGCCATCGCAGCGGCGCTGGCAACGTACGAGACTGTGCAGGAGCGGATGGGCGTGCTGGGGACGCACCTGGCAGTTCCTGAATCTATCGCGCAGATTGGTAAGTCACACGGCATCTCGATGATCTTCTCCAGCGTCTATCACGAGTTGGGGAAACTGCTGGACGATGCCGAGATATTGGCAGCCGGTCACCAGCACGCCGTGCAAATTCTCGACCAATTTCTCAGGACGGACGAGAAGATCATGCGCGAATATATCGCCCTCGACGGCTCCTTGCTTGATACCCCCGAAGGGCGCGAGACTATTGCCGGACACACCATCGAGTCGATGTGGTTCCTGATTCGCATCTTCCGCGATCGCCGCGAGAAAGCTCGCATCGCCCAGTGCATCGAGGCAATCAAGTGGCATCTGGAGGCGTGCTGGGATCAGGAATATGGCGGAATGTTGCTGTTCCTGGACACCATAAACGGCTCGCTGGTGCAGCGGGAGGGCCAACACAAAACAATGTGGCCGCATGGCGAGGCGCTGGTCGCGCTGCTGCTGGCCTACGAGGAGTGCGGCGAGCAGTGGTGCCTGGACTGGTACGACCGCGTACACGAGTGGTCGTGGAAGCACTTCCCGGTCCCGGAACATGGCGAGTGGCATGCGCAGGTGGCGAGGGATGGCAGTCATCCGTGGGGCGTCGGCGGCCCGGGCAAGATGCCTCGCAAGGAGCCGTTCCACTTGCCCAGAGCCCTGATCATGTGCGTGGATGTGCTGCAACGCCTCGCCCGCTGATGGAGACCGGAAGAGGTTGCCGTCTGCGCAGTCCACGATGAAAGGAATCGCGTGATGGCTGGGAAGAGAATAAAGCGACCGCAGAGAGCCGCATTGTCACCCGTGACCGTAGAAGCCGCTCTGAAAGTCGTTGACATATCCGATTTGCGCGTCTCTCCTGACGGGGAGCTCGTAGCTTTTGTGAGGAGCGTGCTGCGCAAGAATGAGAAGACCCGTGGCACCAGCATCTGGGCGGTGTCGTCGGAGGCCACCACGCCGAGGCAGTTGACCCAAGGCCCGCAGGATGGGCAGCCCCGCTGGTCACCCGATGGCCGCATGCTAGCCTTCACCCGCAAACTCGAGGAGGACAAGCCGACGCAGATATTTCTGCTGCCCAGAGACGGCGGCGAACCGGCGAAGCTCGGCGACCTGGACATGGCGCCTGAAGCGCTGGACTTCACGCCCGATGGCAAGCGCATCAGCTTCCTGGCTGAGACCCCGGACGACCGGAGAAGCAAACAGCGCAAGGAGAAGGGCGATGATGCCCGCGCCTTCGTGAAGGATGACAAGCCGAAGCGCCTCTGGACCGTCTCGGTGAAGTCCGGTCGTGCAAAGCCCTGCTCTCCGCCGGATATGGCCATCTGGGAGTACGGCTGGATGCCGGACGGCAAGAGCGCAGCGGTGATCTACACACACGAACCGCGCATTGATAACATGATGAACGGCGGCAAGATCGGCGTACTCGACACCGCAAAGGCACGAGTCCGCGACCTGGGGGCGGTCTTTGGTTGGCCCGGATCCCTGCGTGTATCGCCTGACGGCAGCCACGTTGCGCTGATGGGCGGGACAGCGGGATTGCCGTCTGCCGGCCAGGCCTGGACTGTGGATACCCGAACCGGCGCCAAGACCTGCCTGACGGAAGACGCACCCCTGAGCGTCCAGTCGCTGGAGTGGCTGCCTGACGGCACCGGCCTGCTGATCACAGCCGCCGAGGGCGTGCTTTCACCCCTCTACATACTGAGGCTGGCGGCTGCGAGCAAGCTCGAGCCCGTCTGCGCCAATCGGCTGGCTGCAATTGACGCCGTGGCCCTCGCATCCGATGGAACCAGGGCATTCGTTGTCAGTCAGGATTCCCGGCATGGCCCTGAGATATGGCGGGCCGAGCTCGCGACTGACGATGCTGTCCAACTCACCGATGAGAACTCCTCCGTCCAGAAGCTGAAGCTTGGCCGCAGCCTCGCAACCCATTGGACCTCAACTGAGGACTTCGAAATCGAGGGCATTCTAACGCTGCCGCCGGGCTACCGGCGGGGCCGGCGCTACCCGACCATCCTGGTGGTGCATGGAGGCCCGGCCGGAAGGTTCCGCGAGGACCTGGGGCTGCTTCCGAAGCAACTGCTTGCCAACCAGGGCTATGTCGTGCTGATGCCTAACCCCCGCGGTTCGTCCGCCTACGGTGTTGACTTCGTTCGGGCGAACTTCCAGGACTGGGGTGGCGGCGATTTCCGGGACCTGATGACCGGCCTCGACACCCTCGTCGAACAGGGCATTGCCGATCCCGCGCGCCTTGGCATCTGGGGTGGCAGCTACGGCGGCTACATGACCGCCTGGACCGTCACCCAAACCGACCGCTTCAAGGCCGCCGTCTGCCAGTGCGGGCTGACCAACCTCTACAGCTTCCACGGACAGACGGATATCACACCCAACTTCCTGCAAACCTACCTGGGAACCTCGCCCTACGATGACCCCGAACGCTATCGGGCGCACTCGGCGATGACCTACATCCTCCAGGCAAAAACACCGACGCTGTTCCTTCACGGCGAGCAGGATGTCCGGGTGCCCATTCCCCAGAGCTATGAAATGTACTGGGGCCTGCGCCATATCGGCGTGGAAACGGAGTTTGTCATCTACCCGCGCGAAGGCCACGGCATCGCCGAGACTCCGCATGTTCGCGATTTGTACCGGAGAGTACTCGACTGGTTCGCCAAGTACCTCAAATAGCGTAAGCACACGGATCGGAGGGAAACATGCAGCCTTCACAGGACTTTGCCAAGCTGCTAGGCCTGTACAAAACCGAGCTATTGGACGACGTCATGCCGTGGTGGATGGAACATGCCATTGACCGCGAAGATGGTGGCATCCTCCACGACCTTGCGCCGGACGGCACGATGCGCAGTGGCGACAAGTCAATGTGGTCGCAGGGCCGCGCGCTGTGGACATTTTCGGCGCTGTACAACCGCATCGGACAGCGCCACGAATGGCTCGAAGTTGCCAATCATCTTTGCGAATTCGTGCTGCGAATCGGCCGCGAGAATGAATGGGTCTGGCCACAACGCCTGCACCGGGACGGCAGCGTCAAGGAGGGCCCGAGGCAGATCTATGCCGACGGCTTCGCGATCATGGGCCTGACCGAGTACGCCAGGGCCACGGGTGTCGCGGAGGCCATCCAGGCCGCCCTTGCCACCTATGAGACCGTGCAGGAGCGGATGGGCGTACTTGGGACCCATCTGGCCGTTCCGGAGACCATCGCCGACATCGGCAAGTGCCAGGGCATCTCGATGATCTTCTCCACGGTTTTCCACGAACTGGGCAAGCTGCTGGACGATGCCGAGATCCTGAAAGCCGGCCACGATCATGCGGCTCAGATCCTGGACCAGTTCCGCAGACCGGATCGGCAGTTGCTGCTGGAGTACCTCGCCCTGGATGGTTCCGAACTCGACGCGCCGGAGGGCCGCCACTGCAATCCCGGCCATGCCATCGAAGCAATGTGGTTCGTGACGCACCTCTTCCGCGACCGAGGTGAAAAGAACCGCATGGATCAGGCCGTGGAATGTATCAGATGGCACATCGAGAAATGCTGGGACCCGGACTTCGGCGGCATGTTCGGGGAACTGGAAGCGGATGGCAGCGTACCCGAGCCGGACGCGGCGAAAGCCTTCTGGCCGCATGGCGAGGCCTTGTACGCGCTGCTGCTGGCCTACGAGCATTGCGGCGAGCAGTGGTGTCTGGACTGGTACGACCGGGTGCACGAATGGACGTTTGCGCATTTCCCGGTCCGCGAGCATGGCGAATGGCGCGAGATGGTGGAGCGCGACGGCAGTATTCCACAGCAGCCGGGGAGCATGCACACCTGCTTCCACCTTCCCAGGACGCTGATGATGTGCGTGGATGTCCTGCAGCGCCTGGCCGGCGCATAGTCCGCCACTCACCAACGCGTAGGTCGGGCATCCTGCCCGACTCCATTGACGTTGGCTTTCGGAGGGGCCGCATGGACGGGAGTTTGCCTGCAAACTCACAGCCATCCGGCCCACATGTGCCACTCAGGTAACGATAGTCAGATCCACTATTTCGCCCGGAGGCAATAAATGAGACCATCTGAAAACCTGACGCAGCTCCTGCAGTTCTACGAAGCCGAGCTATTGGAACGCGTGATGCCGTGGTGGATGAATAGCGACTTTCTCGACCGTGAGTACGGAGGCATCCTGCAGACGATGGCGGATGATGGCACCCTCGGCGGCCAGGACAAGTTCATGTGGTCGCAGGGCCGCGGCCTGTACATGTTCTCGGCGCTCTACAACCACATCGGCAAACGCGACGAATGGCTGCAGGTGGCGAACCGCGTCTTCGAGTTCCTACTGCCCATCGGCGGCAAGCAGCGCTGGTGCTGGCCCGCGTGGGTGCACCGGGATGGCAGCGTGAAGCAGGGCCCGGACCGCATCTACACCGACGGCTTCGCGATCATGGGCATGACCGAATACGCAAAGGCTACGGGTGACGAGCGGGCGATTGAGGCCGCGCTTGCGACCTACGAAACTGTGCGAGAGCGCATGACGGTTCCAGGTCCGCACCTGGACGTTCCCGCACCTCTCCCCCAGGATAACGCCAAAACTCACGGCATCTCGATGATCTTTTCCACAGTGTTCCACGAGCTGGGCAAGCTGGTGGACGATGCCGAAATCCTGCAGGCCGGCTACGACCATGCTCTCCAGATCATGGACCACTTCTGCAAGCCGGAGCGGCGACTGATCCTGGAGCACGTTGCCCTGGACGGTTCTGAATTCGATACGCCGGAGGGGCGTCATGTCAACCCGGGGCACGGGATTGAGTCGATGTGGTTCTTGATCCACATGTTCCGCGACCGCCGCGAGCGGGCCCGCATCGAGCAGGCGGCCGAACGTATCCGCTGGCAGATGGAGGCGTGTTGGGACCCCGAGTACGGCGGGATGTTCACGATTCTGGACGCTGATGGCAACGTGCCCTCGCCCGACGGACTCAAGGCCATGTGGCCGCACAATGAGGCCGATTACGCTTTGCTGCTGGCCTACGAGCAGACCGGGCAGCAGTGGTGCTTGGACTGGTACGACCGGGTGCACGAGTGGACGTTTGCGTATTTCCCGATGCCTGAGTATGGCGAATGGCGCTATCGGGTGCAGCGGGACGGCAGTATTCCGGAGCCTGCCCGCGCGGACCCGTACTACCGCACCCACGACCCGTTCCACCTGCCCCGCGCTCTGCTATGGTGCATAGATGTCTTACAGCGCCTGGCCGGCGAGTAGCCCGCGCCCCTCATCGTCGCGTAGGTCGGGCATCC
>JALGTY010000114.1 GCA_029821145.1 Candidatus Zipacnadia bacterium | reverse complement strand
GAAGGCATCTGCGGACCTGGGCGCCAACTTCGCAACTGCGCCGGCTTACGGTTCGGGGACTGTGTTCGTCGGTAGCATGGGCGGCGAGTATGCTTCGGTGCGCCTGAGCGATGGTAAGATCCTGTGGCAGGCTGTGGTCAGGAAGAATGGCGGGGCCAGTTACGCCTCCGCCGCCGTGCTGGGCGATGCCGTCATCTTCGCATCCCGCAATCACACCGTCTTCCGGCTCAACCGTACAACTGGTGGCACAAAGTGGGTCTTCGCCGCCGGCGACGCAGTGGATTCATCGCCGGTAATCGCCGGCAATAGGGTTTTCTTCGGGTGCGACGACGGCAACATCTACGCCGTGGATCTGACGAGCGGGCAGAAGGTCTGGCAATTCAGTGCAGGTGCGGCGATTACGGCTAGCCCGGCCATCGGTCATGGACGGCTGGTAATTGGCAGCACTGACGGCGCGATATACTGTTTCGGGCGTTAGCGGCGGGCGGCACATGAAATCTTGGTGACTGCTCAGCTTCTCGCTGTCTGTGTGGGCGGTTGGGCGCATGCCAGTTCCTCCAAAGCACAATGGGGACAGATGCGAATGGCGTTGTAGGGGCGTGATTTATCACGCCCTGCTCTGGCCACTTATGATCGGTCGCACGCGTGCGCTACTACATAATTGGGCGCAATGAATTGCGCCCCTACAACAGCATTACGGTTGGTAGGACAGGCCTCTCGCCTGTCCATGTGATGATCTCGGGCTGGAAGCCCGATCTACGCGACGGTATTGACAGGCGAGACGCGCGACCCGCCAACGATAAAGCGGCAACGCGATTCCAAGCCACAAGGTGAGTAGTCACAATTATTGCAACATATTGGGGCATTTAGCCGTCTATAGAAGGCAAGTTCGAGCCGCTCCCAACCCCCGTAGGTCGGGCTTCCAGCCCGACACCGAGTCCGTTCTGAACCGCGTAGGTCGGGCTTCCAGCCCGACACCGAGGCCGTGGCCTTGAGACAAGTGCATGGAATATCAACAGCAGAGGTGCATCTATGATTCGTGCGGTTAAGTCGCTTCTCGTAGTGATCTGTCTCTTACTGAGCCTCAGTGCCTTCGCCGATGACTGGCCTGCATTCATGGGGCCGAATGCGAACGGCATTGCTCCCGACCAGGGCATCAATAAGAATTGGGCGCAGAGGCCGCCGCAAGTGCTCTGGAAGGTGCCGCTGGGCGATAACGGTTACGCGGGCCCCTCAGTTGCCGATGGCAAGGTTTTCATCATTGACCACGAGGGCACCAACGACATTGTCAAGGCCCTGGACCTGGCAACCGGTGAGGAGGTCTGGAGGTTGAGTTATCCGGATGCTCAGAAGTATAACTACGGCTTCGCCCGCGCTACGCCTGTCTTTGATGCGGGGCGGCTTTACACCCTCGGCCGCATGGGCCTGTTGCATTGCCTGAAGGCCGCTACTGGTGAGAAGGTGTGGTCTCGCAATATCCAGGCCGACTTCAAGGGCCAGCGTCCGAAGTGGAATTACGCAGCATCCCCGATTGTGGACGGCGAGAAGCTCATTGTCCACCCCGGCGGCAAAGCCGGTAATGTAGTCGCCCTGAACAAGCTCACCGGCGAGACTATATGGGTGGGCGGCAGCGGCGATGTTGCCGGTTATTCCACCCCGGTGATCGCCACGCTACAGGGCCAGAAGCAGTACGTCGTGTTCACCGGCGTCAGCCTCATCGGTGTTGCAGCCGCCACTGGCAAGCTGCTGTGGCGTGTTCCCTGGAAAACGGGCTCCAACGTCAACGCTGCAATGCCGATTGTGGGCGGCAATTTCATCTTCATAACCAGCGGCTACAAACACGGGTGCGCTTTGATCGAGATTACCGCCCAGGGCCCGGTCGTTCGCTGGAGCAATAAGCTCATCACCTCTCACTTCAATTCGCCGATCTACTACGGCTATGTCTATGGCACCAGCGACACGGGGCACCTGGTTTGCCTGCACTCGGGGAACGGCACGGCGATGTGGCGACAGCCCGGGTTTAAGAAGGGCGGCCTCGTCGCCGTGGACGGCGTGATCATCGTGATGAACGATCAGAACGGCGATGTGGTGATGGTGAAGGCCTCACACGAGGGGTACCAGGAGTTGGGCCGGGTAAAGCCGCTCGGCGGCCAGAGCTGGACCGCCCCGATCATCGCCGACGGCAAGCTCATCATCCGCAACAAGCAAGCACTCGCCTGCCTCGACCTGATGTAGGTGCGAGATAGAGCTTCTGCATAACGGGTGCATATTCTACGAGGTGCCCAAGCGATGACCAGATGGGGAGTAGGGCCTAAGTTTGCAATAGGTTCTATTCTTTACGGCTTGCTTGTTGTCGCCCTCAGCAGATTCTGCTTTCCCACTCCGCCTATTGTAGCGATCCCGCGCTCCGTGGCACTCAGCGCATCTGCTGTGCTCTTCATTCTGGGCATGGCGATGTACGTCGTATCCGTCATTCCGCTGACCAGGGCATTCAATCAGAGAACACTGGAAACGAGCGGCATCTACGCCTACGTCCGCCATCCTCTCTACGCGTGTTTCATACTGTTCATTATTCCAGCCATAGTGTTGCTGACGAAATCTTTGCCGGGCCTGACTGTGCCCATAGTCATGTACTTCCTGTTCAGGATTCTGATAGCAGAAGAGGAAAGCTCTCTGGAGAAAGAATTCGGAGAAGAATACCTGGCCTACAGGAAGAAGGTCGGCGCAGTATTCCCGAAGCTATTCTGAGCTGGGAATGCCATTCTTCGACAGCCAGCCTGTCACCAGGTTTGCCACTGCCTGACGCAAGGGGCTTTCGGCGGGCAACTCGGTCAGGGGGCGTCCGGCAGCATCCAAGGCGGCCAGTTGCTCATCCTCGGGCAGACAAGCGGCGATCTGCAGGTCCAGCCGCTCGGCCGCTTCCATCAGCGATTCCGCCGGCTCGCCACGAACCCGGTTCAGCACGACTTTAGCCTCTCCCACGCTGGTGTTTAGCTCGCCCACCAGGTCCAGCACGCGGCGGGCAGTCTGCAGCCCTCGCACCGTGGGGTCCGAAACTGCCAATAACAAGTCCAGATCCCCGGCAGTACGTCGGCTCAAATGCTCCAGCCCGGCCTCGCAGTCAATAACGATCCCCTTGTAGGTCCCAGACAACCGGCCAAGCACGTTGCGGAGGATTTCGTTGGCATAGCAGTAACAACCCGGACCTTCGGGGCGGCCCATAGCAATCAGGTCAAAGCCCTCGCCCTCTACCAGCGACTGGCGAATACGGTACTCGAGCAATTCCGTTGTTGTCATCCCGCTCTGGGTCGCGCCTCGCTCCTGGCTGGCCCGCTCCCGGACCGCCCCGACCGTGTCTTGCGCAGACATGCCCAGGGCTGCGTCAAGGTTGAGGTTGGGATCAGCATCCACCACCAGCAGCGGCCGCCAATCGTGCTCAACCAGGGCGAGCACACTCAGGGCGGTAACCGCGGTCTTCCCCACTCCACCTTTACCCGTGATGGCGATAGTAGTGCCCATTAGTTGTCTCCTCTTTGCGTTGCGGTGCCTAATCCACAAACGCGTGGCTCGGCCTGCCCTGAGCTTGTCGAAGGGCAGGTGAGAATGCGATCGCATTCTCAGCTTCTATAGAAACGCGTGGCTCGGCCTGAGCGTGGTGTCCTGCTTGCCACGCTCAGGTGAGAATGCGTAAGCATTCTCAGCTTCCAGCCCGAGGTCGTTGGGGTCATCACACTGTGTCACTTTGCGCCACCTCGCCCCCAAGAGTTCGTCCTGGAGGACAGGCATCCCTGCCTGTCCATGTCGTTGCTGTTGGGAGAGGCCTCGACAGGCTAGGAAGCCTGTCGTCCAGGAAGGCTAGGGAAAAGGGCTGTGCCACTCTGATAGACCTGGAGGACAAGCTTGCGCGCCATAGCCCAGCGGCGGGGCATCCGTGCTCGTGCATTTCCTTTGCAGGCCACAAGGTGAGCAATTACGGTCGCATTATCTTGTGGATATCGAATGCCGCATGAATCAACGGCCTTCAAGTGATGCGGGCTATAACTTTTGGGAGTAGGTGCGGTACTCTATAACCGGCTCGAAGCCGCATTTTTCGTAAACCCGCCGTGCCGCCGCATGGCCCTCATTCAGCGCCGTACCCACACAGGCATACTCCATGCCCGCCTCGCGGAAGATCTCCAGCACCTTCTCCACCTGCATCGTGCCAATGCCCTTGCCTCTGCCCTCGTGCGCCACGCCATTGAAGTGAATGGTTCCCACCTTGCGCGCCGCGGACATGGCATAGGTGATGAAGCCGACAATCTGCCCGTCCAGTTCGGTGACTATCAGGCTGTCTATCTCATCCCAGATGCGGGTTATTGCTTTGGGCACCAGCCAGCGGTCCCAGCGCTCGTCGCCGACTGCACCGTACTTTTCTTCCAACGCCCAATCGGCGCCAATGCCCCAGATCTGCTCGACAATCTGCTGGATGCGTCCCATATCAGCCGGCGTCCCAGCTCTCATCACGATATTCATACTGTCACTCCCGTGGCTGGTTCTGTCGCGAATTGCCTATCTACGCCGCGCTTGAAGGCCTTGGTGTCGAGCTAGATACCCGTGCGGCTTCCCAGCCTGTCAATCCCGTTGCAGTTGTGGGGGCGCATGGCATGCGCCCTGTTGGTGCAGCTCGGTTAACGACTTACGGGCGCACGCCGTGCGTCCCTACACGTCCAAGCCTTGCTCGAATGACTGCCACGATTGCCTGTGATTGTAACACACTTACTAGGTCTCAGAATAGGCTCTTATTGCGGGGATGTGGCTCAATTATAGGCGAGCGGCCTCGTGCCTGCAATGTTACAGGACATAGCAAGAGCGCGGCGATTTCGCAGCGGTCCTGTGTCCTTGTTGACCGTTACAAAGTGGTATGTTATACTGCACCCGGGTCGGGGCGTGGCGCAGCTTGGCTAGCGCGTACGGTTCGGGTCCGTAAGGTCGCCGGTTCGAATCCGGCCGCCCCGACCATATATTGAAGAGAACTCCGGCACGAAGCAGGCCGGAGTTTTTGGTGTCAATACGCTCGCTAGCTGTTGGGACTAGCCGACAGCCTCGCCCTCTTCCATCGCCTTGAGTTCCTCGGTCAACTCATCTGCGATGCCGGCGACGAAGTTGATGTGCATGTCCAGCGACTGCGCGTCCAGGGTGCGGACGTAAACTTCAGACTGGCAGTCCAGGTCGCCGTTTTCGACGTCCAGGCACAGCTTGATAACCGGGTAATCGTTGTTGATCTTCATTGCGCGGGTCAGCACTTCGCGGCCGAACTCGTGCCCATCCTCGTAATCCAGGATTGTTGTGAATATCAGCACGAACTTCTTGTCCTCGTTGTTGTAGGTGACGAAGACATTGAGCGTCTCCTCGTCGTCCCGTTCAAACGGTACTAGATAGCTGGTTTCATCAATGACCTTGTACTTCAGCTCCGTAGCCTTCATCAAAGTGGCCAGTTTGTCATCCGGATCGGCCGTGACCGGCGCACAAAGACACGAAACAAGTACGCTCACCGCTATTACCGTGACGAGGATCGTCCAGTCCGTACGCATGAGATGTCTGTTCATGGCTAGCTTACCTCCTGAATTGATTGTCCGAGCACACGCCTCCTTGCCACCATACGGTCATGGCCACAAGTGATCAATATAACCTTCTCCGCCGCTCTGAAGAATCCTGCCTGCGGTGTAGATTCCCGTCTTTGCACCTCAGTCCGGTATCACAACGGTCCGGTTGGCGACGGCCATGTCTTTGAGTAGTTGGAGCAGCCCGGGCGCCTCGGCCCATTCCGCCAGCCTATTCAGGGCCTGCATGCGCGCCGCCTCAGGGCCTTCCTCCTGAACTGAGCCCAACAGGTTGACGAACTCTTCGACGAGCTTGTCGCGTTGGACGAAATAGGTATCGGTGTCCATCTTGCGCACGCGGTCGAAGAACGCGTCCAGATCATCCCCCAGGGTGTTGCCCTCAGCCAGCGGAGTATCCTCAAGAGCATCCATGAGCTGGTCCCTTGCATCGGCCTTGAACTCTTCCCATTCCGCCGGCGGCTTCGCCCTGGCCTCGGCCAGATTCTCCACGATCTCACGGGCAACCCGTTCAGGGCCTGTCACGCTTAGCTTGCTCAATTGTGCTGGTGTGAGCACGCCCAGGAGCGCGGCGCCGATCTCGTCGGCCAACTCAGCCTTGCGGCGCTCAACTGCATCTTCGTCGTCTTCCTCCTCGCCCACGGCGCCTCTGACTCTGGCAACCTCCAGCCAAAGCTCCTCGGGGATCGGCTCGCCTTTGAGCAGTACTGCGCGCACGTTCCGCAGAGCTGTGCGCAACTCCTCCGAGCCCTCCATGGCGCGTATGGTGTCAAGCTCCCCCACGGCCTCCGCCATGGCCGCCACGGCCTGCGCGGCCTGCTCCGAGGTGAAGCCGATTTCGTTGCAGACATTCAGCAGCTCAATATCGCGCCATATCGTCCATGTTTCGAATAGGTTACCCAGCGGTGCATCAGCCTGCGCGTGGATGCCCGGTGCCAGCGTCTGCAAGATCACCATCGCCAGCAGTACCGCGCCTCCCGGCAGCCATCTCCTGCAATGTCTTGTACCGTCCATCACGATAGTCTCTCCTTCGTTAGCTACTTACTCACCTATTCTTCCCCCATCACGGGAATCCTGCAGGAGGATTTCGAACTGCCGGGGGCTAACTTATACATTGTTCTGAGTCGTGACGGGCAGGATGCCCGACCTACGAGATTTTTTGGGATGCCTGACCTACGCGAAGGATAGGAAACAAATCGAGTCGGGCAGGATGCCCGACCTACGGGATTTTTTGCTGAAGTCATGTCTCAGGGAGGCTTAACAAATGCCAGAGCCTATCCGCATCGCAGCGATGGCCTCCGGCGGGGGCACCAATCTGCAAGCGATCATTGACGCGTGTGAGGCCGGAAAGATTTCCGGTGATGTCGTGGTGGTGATAAGTGACAGGCAGGACGCGCGGGTCCTGGAGCGGGCGCGCAAGCACAATATCGAGGCGATACACGTACGCGTGCCCAGGACGGGAACACCGGAATGGGAGGACGCCGACCGGCAAATTACCGAGATATTCACCCGGCGCGACATTGACCTGGTGGTGATGGCCGGCTACATGCGCAAGATCGGCCCGGCGCTGATTAGCGCATTCCCTGACCGAATCATGAACATCCACCCGGGGCTGCTTCCGGCCTTCCCGGGCGTCGAGGTGCAATGGGACGCCGTGGAATACGGGGTGAAAGTGGCCGGGCCGACGATACATTTCGCCGACGAGCATTTCGATCACGGCCCGATCATCATCCAGGCTGCGGTGCCGGTGTTGCCCGGCGACAGCGGCCAGGACCTGGCCGACCGGATACTGAAGCAGGAGCATCGCATCTACCCACAGGCGATCCAGTGGTTCGCCGAGGGCCGCCTGCGTGTGGAGGGGCGCATCGTCAAGCTCCTGGACCCGCCGGAGGCCGACGATACTCAGGCCATCATCAACCCGCCGCCGGATGGAGATTTCTGACGCAGGCATTAGCCCACATTATTGACTGACGCGTAGCTCGGCCTGAGTGTGGCGCTGTTTGCCACACTCAAGTGAGAACGCGAGTTATCGCGTTCTCAGCTTCCCGTTCGACAGGCTCACGGCCCTGAGCAACGTCGAAGGGCAGCCCGAGGTCGTTCAAGCAAAGCTGTCCAATAACACAAAAGTCCTAAGGAGGTAAGTACATGTTAATTGACGCACACGCACATGTTTGGGGCTCCCCCGAAAAGGAGGACGATCCGTGGGGCCGGGACAAGCTTTTTGTCGAGGCCATGGACGCCGTCGGCATAGACATCGCGGTGGTGTCTAACCTCGGCACACCACGCCCCGCAACGGTCGAAGGCTTCCAGAAGTGTAACCGCGACATGCTGGCGGCGCTCAAGGAGTTTCGTGGGCGTCTCTGGGGTTATGCCTATGTCAACTCCGGCTACTCCAAGGAGGCAGTTGCTGAGATCGAGTACTGTCTCGAAGCCGACGAAGATTGCATAGGTGTCAAGCTGTACAACGAATACCAGATAAGTGACCCGGCCGTGCGTCCTGTTATCGAAAAGTGCATCGAGCTTGATGTGCCGATCCTGGAGCACGCGGGGCACTCGCTGGTCAACGCCGAGGCACAGCCCAATATCACGGATTCCGCACATGCCGCCGCACTCGGACGCTTGTATCCGGAAGTCAAACTCATTGTCGCTCATCTCGGCGGTGGCGGCGACTGGGAGTGGGAAATCAAGGAACTTCGCGACACGTCACCTAACGTCGGCGCCGATACCTCCGGCAGCGTTACCGACGAGGGCATGATCGAGTATGCCATCGAGATACTGGGCGCCGACCGCCTGTACTTCGGCTGCGACATGAGCGTCACCGCAGGCGTGGGCAAGTTCATGTCCGCGAAGATGTCGGACGAAGACCGCAACAAGATTGCCAGCGAGAACTTTCTCCGGCTCGTAGGAAGGGAGGCGTAGGTGATGATATTCGACAGTAACGCATATCTAGGCCATTGGTTTGCCCGCCAGATCAGGCATAACACCGCCCCACAACTGGTGGCATTGATGGATGAAAACAACATAGACAAAGCATGTGTCGGCTCGCTCTCTGCCATCATGTACCGCAATGGGCAGCCGGGCAATGAGGAACTTGCCAAAGAGATCGCCGATTACCGTGACCGGCTCGTGCCGTTCGGCGTCATCAACCCTGATTACGCCGCCTGGGAGTATGACCTCGACTGGTGCGTCAATGAAATGGGCGCAAAGGGCATGCGCATCTATCCGCAGTATCACAACTATACGCTGGCGGACAGTTGCTGCGCCGAGCTGTGCCAGGCCTGTCAAGAGCGCGGGCTGGTGGTCACGCTGGTGCAGCGCCAGGTGGACTACCGACAGAGCCACTGGATGGTTGACGCCCCGGACTTGCTGCTTGATGACATAGCGCAGCTTTGCTCGGATCACCCCGAAGTCAACTTCGTGATCCTCAATGGGCTCGGTTTCGCCGGCTCGCGCTTCGTCACTGAAGCCGACACGCTGCCGAAGAATTCCTATGTCGAGATCTCGCGCAGCTCGGTATTCATCGGCAAGGAGATGAAGACGGTCGTTGACACGCTTGGGGCCGAGCGCGTGCTGTTCGGAACCGGCATCCCGATGAAGTATCCGGGCCCGGCCTTCCTGAAGATGCAGCACATTGAGACCTCGGAGGAGAACAAGCAGAAAATATTCGGCGAAAACCTGGCGAAACTTCTGGACATATAGAAGACGTTTGGCAATATGTAACTGCTCAGGTTCTCGCTGTCTGTGTGGGCGGTTGGGCGTGGGACAGTCCCTCCAAACGGCAATGGGGACAGACGCGAAGGCCGTTGTAGGGGCGTGATTTATCACGCCCTCAAAACCGCTGCTGATTGGGCGCAATGAATTGCGCCCCTACAATAGTATTACGGTTAGTAGGACAGGCGAGACTATCCTACCAACGACAAAGCGGCAACATCATTCCAAGCTACAAGGTGAGTAGTTACGTGTTTGTCTTGTCCAGGCTTGCACACCGCGGCAACATCATTCCAAGCTACAAGGTGAGTAGTTACGTGTTTGTCTTGTCCAGGCTTGCACACCCGCAACGGAGGCATAGGTTATGCGCTACCTGGTTACCGGCGGCTGCGGATTTATCGGCTGCAACCTGGTGCGTTTCCTGCTCGCAAACCGGCCGGAGGCGCAGATCAGGATACTCGACAAGCTGACATACGCGGGCAGTCTTGCCAATCTCGGCGAGGCTGCCGGTGATGCCCGCGTGGAGGTCATCCAGGGCGATATCTGCGACCCCGACGCGGCTCAGGCGGCTACCCGGGGCTGCGATGTCGTCCTGCACCTGGCCGCCGAGTCGCATGTTGACCGC
>JALGTY010000579.1 GCA_029821145.1 Candidatus Zipacnadia bacterium | reverse complement strand
ACACGACCCACGTCGGGCGGCAGCTCGTCCGAGGGTACGCTCTTTGCGATCCGCTTGCGTAGCTCCTTGTCCAAACTCCGACGCCGCCGCTGCCGCACTGCAACATCAGGCTCATCCAGCGTTTCTACACCCTCGGCGTCGGGATACTGCGTCTGCGGGCGCGGACTAATCGGGTGGAATACCTGCGGCTCGCGCATCCGCTCCAGCCGTCGCCGCAGCGCCGTCTCCAGACGCAGCTCGTCATCGGCTTTCGAGTCGGTCAGTGAACCAACATCAGCATTCTGCAGATTCGTCATATCCCCGAGATAGTCCTCCAGGATCATCAGCGCCGCCCGCTTGGACGGGACATGCGCCTCGCCGCGTGCCACGTTCCAGGTCGCGTACTGGCGCAGCGGCTTGCCCACACAGCACGGACAGCCGTCCTCGCACGGGCACTTGCGGATGTGCGCCAGCACGGCGGGCATTATGGCAGCCAGCATCTCGTAGGCCTTCTCGGTGAAACCCAGACCCAGCGGGTAGCGCTCGTAGATGAAGATGGCGTTCCAGGGCGAGTTGGCGCTACCGATGGAGTGCGAGAAATCCAGCGTGTCGCACGTCATGAAGGTGGGCAGCAGCATCCTGGTGGCATAGCCGATCCCGCGCAGACCGCTGTGCGTATCCAGGCCCGCCTGCCGCACTTGTGCCATCAACTCCTCCGGTGGCACCTGCCACACGGACATCGTCTCCAGTTGCATGGTCGGCAGATCAACGCCGTGCGTGGATATGGCGTCGAGCGAGTAGAAATGGACCTTTTCATACATCCGGGTATCGAAATAAGCGGTCACTTCGCCCCAGTAGGCGGTGCCGGTGCCGAACGGCTTTTCGCGCAGGATGTTGTCAACATGATGCACGTCGGTGCCGCCGATGGGCTGTGTGTAGTAATCCACTTCGACGCGCCTGACGCGGGCAAGCTTGCGTTCCAGATCAAGCGCCAGCACCTCGTAGGTGTCGCCCTGGTGTATGTAGATAGCCCCGGGGTGCAAGATCGGTGGCGCATCGAACTTATTGACCTCCCCCAGCACCTCGCCCGTGTCAACCTCCTCGATGAGCACATTGGCGTCGGCGTAATCGCGCAGCGAGATCTCGTGCTGCGGCGTCTCGCTGGCGGCGTGATACCACATATCGCCAATCTGCTTGACCTTCTGGTTCTCTTCGAGGATTCGCAGGACCATCGCAGAGCGCTCACCAAACAGGCTGGCCTCCGCCTGCTGCAACGGCAGTTCGTGAGTAGCGCATCGCAGGTGGGCCGTGATCACGAAGGGGTTGTCCTCATCTATGACGGCCTGCTCCACGGGCCGGCCGAAGAGGTAGTCCGGGTGGCTCATCACGTACTGGTTGATGGCGGTATCCAGGCCGATCAGGATTACCAGGCTATCGCGATCCTGGCGTCCGGCGCGCCCGGACTGCTGGAAGAATGAAGCCAGCGTCCCCGGGTAGCCGACCAGAATACTGGCATCGAGGCCACCGACGTCAATCCCCAGTTCCAGCGCGCGGGTGGTGCTCACGCCCATCAGCTCGCCGCTGAACAGTTGCTGCTCGATTGCGCGCCGCTCCTGCGGCAGATAGCCACCCCGGTAGGCTGACACCTTTGTCGCGCCGCTCCTGCGGCAGATAGCCACCCCGGTAGGCTGACACCTTTGTCACAAGCTGCGGCGCTTCTTCGCCGAGCTTCTCGCACACATAGCGGTAGATCATCTCGGCAGTCATCTTCGCCTTGGAGAAGGTGATGGTGGGCACATCGTGTTGGATGAGCATCGCCATCAGCTCGTGCGCCTCGACGTTGGCGCTGCGCCGCGATCGCCAGTTGGTGGCCCGCACTCGGGGTGGGTTCCAGAACACGTAGGTCCGCTTGCCCCGGGGGCTGCCGTCTTCGTCAATCAGTGTGATTTGCCGACCGGTCAGTTCCTCGCCAAGCTCCTGCGGATTAGCGATGGTCGCCGAGCACGCCACGATCTGCGGCGATGAGCCGTAGTGACTGCAAGCGCGGAAAAACCGCCGCAGCAGGTTCGCCATATTTGAGCCGAAGATGCCGCTATAGACGTGCAACTCATCCAGCACCAGCACGCGCAGGTTCGCCAGGAAACGCGCCCAGCGCCCATGCTGTGGCATGATCCCTGCATGAAGCATATCGGGGTTCGAGAAGATGACTGACCCCTGATCCCGCAGCTTGCGCCGCGTGGGGGAGGGCGTATCGCCGTCGTACACACCCGCCATGATCTCATCCAGCCCGGCGGCCTTCAACGCCTCATCAAATCCCTTGAACTGGTCCTGGGACAGCGCCTTGGTGGGAAAGAGCAATAACGCCGTGGCCTTGGGGTCGTTCAGCAGCATCTC
>JALGTY010000578.1 GCA_029821145.1 Candidatus Zipacnadia bacterium | reverse complement strand
GTGTAGCCGTAATGGCCTCTACCCCGGTCTCGGCTGGGACAGTACCAGACATCCCAATTCTTGATGTAGGGAAGCAGAGTTTCATCATAGTACTTGATTCCCTCGGAGGTCCTGATCCATATCATCGGAAAGCACTCGTCGTAGTCCCCAGCGTACATGTGCATGGCCAGGCCGAGTTGCTTGAGGTTGCTGGTGCAGGTTGACTGCCGGGCCTTCTCTCGGGCTCGCGCAAAGACGGGAAAAAGTATCGCCGCCAGGATCGCGATTATCGCGATCACGACCAACAACTCAATCAGCGTAAAACCACTCCGATGTCGCTTCACAACAATCACCCCTTCTCTGATTTCAATCATACGGTAATGATCATACGAATACTGCCGATTTCTTCAAGATGGTACCTTGTTCCTGCTTGTGGCCTCGCGGCCGCCGCCAGCGGAGGCCCATTCGCTACGTCGCGAAATGTTGATGATCTTGGCAGGACGCAGGCCCGGGCTGCGCGTACGCCCTAGTCATTCATTGGCCGTCCCCAACGGAGGCTTGCGTCGGCCTGCAGTGCGTAGCTCTTCACATGGCCGTCACAGAGTAAGATATTGCGCACATCATTATGGGGCGCACAATAATAGGCACGTCTGGCCGTGTGACTGTAGTAGGTCGCCCTATAGCAGCCAGTCGGCGAAGCTGCATTAAACTGGGTTTCGGCTAACAGCACCGTCTCCGCCGGCCATTTTAGCTCAGCCTGCTTTACCGGCCTGCCATAAGGGCACGAACTGCTATTGGCGCCATCGGCATTGTTCATGCGCGTCTGCTGATAAAAGCCGCAACTGTAGCCGTGATGGCCCCTGAACTTATCGCGGCTCGGGCAGTACCAAATATTCCAGTTCTTAAGGTAAGGCTGGGTTGCGTCATCGAAGTACCGCGTGCCGATGGACGTGTACACGCGCATAAGGGGAAAGCACTCGTCGTAATCTTGGGCATACATGAGAAATGCCAGGCAATGCCAGGCCGATCTGCTTTAGGTTGCTCTGGCAGGTTGCCTGCCGCGCCTTCTCGCGAGCCCTAGCGAATACCGGAAACAGTATCGCCGCCAGGATCGCGATTATCGCGATCACGACCAGCAGTTCAATCAATGTGAAAGCTCTACGTCTGTTCATTTACCTCACCCTCTCCGTAGCCTGCAAGCAATTCCGCACTCTTGTGTACTATACCACGATATTCCACATATCACTCGGCGATTCCTGCAAGATTGTAGTTACGACTCCAGCTCAGCCGCTACAGGGTTGGTCAGCGTGCCGATTTCCGATATCTCCACCTCGACCACGTCACCCGGCTTCAGATTGGCCCCGTCAGTGCTGCCAACGCCGGCCGGAGTGCCGGTGGCGATGACATCCCCCGGCTCCAGGGTCATTATCTCCGATATGAACTCGATGACCTGGCTGATGTCGAATATCATCAGGCCGGTCGAGGTCTGTTGCTTGACCACGCCGTTGACACGGGTCTGCAGGTTGAGGCCGTGCGGGTCGCTTACGAATCTGGTCGGCACCACGCACGGTCCCATCGGGAAGGCGTTGTCAAACCACTTGCCATTGAGCCAGTCGAAAAACTTGTCCCACTCCTTGTCCTCGGAGCGCTCCGACACGCGCAATTTGCGCTCCGATACATCGTTGCAGCAGCTCACGCCTCCGACATAGTCCATCGCGCTCTCGGCCTTCACGTAGCGGCAGCGCCTCCCGATGATGACGGCCAGTTCGCCCTCGTAGTCGCAGAACCTGGTCTGCCGGGTGATCCATATCGGGTCGCCGTCGCCGCAGATGGTATTGCTCGAGGGCTTCATGAACACGCGTGGGCTTTCTATCTCGGGCTTGCTGCCGGACATCCGCCTCATTGCACTTTCATCAAGATGCGACTGGTAGTTGGTGGCGAGGCAGATGATCTTGCCCGGGTTGGGTATCGGCGAAAGCAACTTCACGTCTGCGCGGGCGTATTTGGCATCAGCCGCAATATCGTCGGCGTTTTCAACGACTTCTGCCGCCCAGTCCAGCGCCTTGTCACAGCGCAGCAGAGTGACCACATCCGGATCGCAGTACGCATGCGGGCCGTTGCCTTCGTCAACGGCCAGGCCGCTTAAATCAATAATCATGTCACCGACGAGTGCTCCTGTTCTGATGTCATCTTCTCTGCCGTCCGTGAGGAAGCTGACCAGTTTCAGACTCATAGAGACTGTCTCCTCTTTTCGGTGTCGGGCCGGAACAGTAGTTATGCAGATTTTGGGCAGCTCAAGCTATAGGGCGACAGTGTGAGATCGTTAGTCGTAATGGAGGGACCTGTCGCAGTGAGCTTTGCACAGCAAAGCTCACAAGGCTGGCCCACTTGTTGTCGTTGGCCGTTTGGGTGTGCAGACCTCCCCAGGATAGCGTCCTGCGTGGGCCGGCCTCACTTCGTTCGACGCGGCCCCTCCGAACGACTGAACGACAACGGCGTCGGGCTGCCCTTCGACAAGCTCCCTTCGGCAGGCTCAGGGCGCACACGGCAGGGCCTACGGGAAGTCTGACCCACGCGACATTATTCCGCAACTCACTCATAGGCGCCATACTTCTGGGCGGCTTTGACCATGGCGATGAAATTCTCCGGCTTGACCGATGGGTGAATCGAGTTAGATGAGACGAGGATGTAGCCGCCGCCGGGCGCCGCCACCTCAATCGTC
>JALGTY010000577.1 GCA_029821145.1 Candidatus Zipacnadia bacterium | reverse complement strand
TCATCGCGCTTGGAGCCGCCCGGCTGGATGATCGCCACTGCGCCGGTCTCAGCCGCTGCGTCGAGGCCGTCGCGGGCCGGGAACATCGCATCTGACGCCAGGCAAGCCCGCCGGGCGCGGTGGCCGGCCTTGCGGGCGGCGATGATCGCCGAATCCACGCGGCTCATCTGCCCGGCGCCGCACCCGACCAGCGTCTTGCCCTGCACCAGCACTATCGTGTTGCTCTTGGCGTGCTTGGCGATTCGGTCGGCGAACAGGAGCGACTCAAGCTGTTGCGGCGTGGGCTGTTTCTTGGTGACCACACGCAGGTCGGCTTGCTTGACGCTTTGTGAATCAGGGGTTTGTGCGACGATGCCTCCCGGGATCTTCTTGATGTCGAAATCCTTGATACGCGCTGCGGGCGCAAAATCCGGCTGCACCAGAACGCGCATGTTCTTCGACTTACCGCGCAGGGTATTGAGCGCCTCGTCGGTGTAGCCGGGTGCGATGATCGCCTCGACAAAGGCGGCGATGATGGTGCTGTCGTAGTCGCCGGATTCCTCCCGGTAGCGCGGGGCGATGACCTGCTGCAGATAGTCGCTGTTGAATATCAGTTCGGCCAGCTCGGCGTCAACCTCGCGATTGAAGCCCAGCACCGAGCCGAAGGCCGAGATCGGGTCTGCGGCCCAGGCGTTGCTGAAGGCCTCCGCCAGGCTGTCGGCTGAGGCCGCGCCGCAGGGGTTGAGGTGCTTGATGATGATGGCGGTCGGCTCCTCGAAGTCGCGGGCCGCTTCCATCGCCGCCGTCAGGTCGAGGTAGTTATTGAAGGACAGCTCCTTCTCCCCGTGCAATTGTTCCGCCGTTGCCACGCCCGGCTCGTTGGCGCTCAGGCCGGCATACAGCGCCGCTTGTTGGTGCGGATTCTCGCCGTAGCGCAGGTCGCCTCCGCGCTTGATGAACCAGGGCGCGTAGTACTGCGGAAAACGTGATGCCTTGTCATGCTGTTCGCACAGGTACTTGACGATCGCGGCGTCGTACTGGCCGGTATGGGCGAAGGCTTCCAGGGCCAGCCGCAGGCGCGTCTTGTCGCTGACCGCACCGTCGTTGGCCTTCATTTCCTCGATGACTTCGCTGTAGTAGTCCGGGCTGCAGATGACGGTGACGAACTTATGGTTCTTGGCCGCAGAGCGCAGCATCGTCGGCCCGCCGATGTCAATATTCTCCACCGCTTCGGCCATGCTCACGCCTTCTTGGGCGATTGTTTCCTGGAAGGGATAGAGGTTCACCACCACCATGTCAATCATATCTATGCCCAGCTCTTCGGCTTCCTGCACGTGAGCCGGCTTATCGCGCAAGGCCAGCAAGCCGCCGTGAACTTTGGGGTGCAGCGTCACCACCCGATGGTCCATTATCTCGGGGAATCCGGTGTAATCTTCCACGGCTTTGACCGCCACGCCGGCTTCCTGTAGCTTGCGCCGGGTGCCGCCGGTGGAGAGGATCTCGACGCCCATTTCGGACAGCGCCTGGGCGAATTCCACTACGCTGCTCTTGTCCGATACGCTAATCAACGCGCGCTTCACCTGGTACATCGGGGGGCCTTGAATGCTCACCGACACTTCATTTCCCAGTGAGCGGGGCGGCGTTCGATACACTACTGCGCTGGATTATACTCCCGCAATACGGTGATGTCAAAGCGGCCCGGAAGCGAAGAAAGCTGCATTTGAGAGGGTTGCCATTCGCAAATGGACAGCCGCTGCTACGTGTTCGACGGCGAGGTATTCTCGTCCAGTATGCCGGCTACTTGAAGAGCGTCGTGGCCGGCCGCGCGCATAGCTTGACATGACCATCGGCATACAGAACATTCATTGCGCCGACGCCGGCAGTGTGAATCTTGATGTTGGTCGGCTTGCAGAAGAAGTCAGACATCAGCCAGCAGTCCGAATCGCAAAGCTCGGTCAGCACACGCGGCTGGTTGCCCCACACCTTCTTATTCAGGAAGTGCCAGTCTATCCAGGTTTCTTTGTTTGGTTGCCCGGGTGCAACATCGGCCGGCAGGCCGTCGAAGGAGAAAGAATAGTAGCCGATATTACCCGCCGCCCAGTTCTCCGGTGTGGCCAGCAGACTGTCGAAGCCGAACTTGACCGCAGACGGACAGTAGAAAATCTGATAGTTCTTAACATACGGCTCCAACTGCCGCACCAGCCGCGGATGCGGATTGCTGGCATGGCTGTCGCACGGGAATTCCTCATCGTAGTCATCAGCGTACATGTGCCAGGCCAGACCGAGTTGCTTGAGGTTGGAGAGACATGCTGAGGCGCGGGCCGATTCTCTGGCGCGGGCGAATACCGGAAAAAGAATCGCCGCCAGTATCGCAATTATCGCGAGCACCACCAGCAATTCAATGAGAGTAAAGCCTCCGGTCCTGTGTGCACGCATCTACTGCACCTCCTCCTGACTAGAAGCGATTTTCAAACCTCGTTTTCGGAGGCTCCTGTCCCTTGTAGGGCGGGGACCTGCCGTAGGCCCTTCCTGGCCGCGTGGCTCGGCCTGACCTGCGCGTAGCGCAGGTCAGGTGAGAACGCGAGGGGTACCCACGCCAAAGGCGTGGGTCAGCGTTCTCAGCTTCCAGCCCGAGTCCGTTTGCCGTCCGCCGTTTGTAGCGCACGGGCCTGTCTTAGCCGAAACGCGATTTAGGCCCAATTATTCATGAACCCGTGGGCCAGGCTTTCCAGCCTGGCAATGCATTTTGCATCTCATAGGGTGCCAAATCTAAGGCTTGGCTCCGGCGTATTGCTTGTCGCTCGGTACGATAGGCGTCTCGGTGGAGGGGGACTGTCCCCCTATCATTATGCGCAACCAGCTATCGCCCCCACCAGTATTTCGAGGCCCCATAAAGGCCGTCGTCGCCCTCCACCTCACTGCGCAGCATCCACTTGGCGTGCCCATCCACGAATCCAAA
>JALGTY010000113.1 GCA_029821145.1 Candidatus Zipacnadia bacterium | reverse complement strand
CCCTCCACCCAGGCTCGGACGGGACACGATTCGATCTGTGCTTGACACGATCAGTCGAGTGGCTCCGTTCTGAGACCAATCGGCGGCAGGCTGCTCTCTGACACTGTCACATTTTACTGAAAATAGTGCGGCCCATCTCTGGCATGTAGCGCTCCACCTTCACCGGCTTGCCGGTCAGGATCGACTCGCCGATGGCTCCGTCAATCTCCATGTGCCGCAGCCCGGCCCAGCCGTCAGCCTCAAAGGGTTTTCCATCCCTGATGGACTCAACAAATTCGGCGATGTGCTCGTCGAAGAGGGTCAAGAATCCGGACGCTCCGAGTGATCCCTGGTCGTTGAAGTACAGGTATTCGTTGGAGTCGCTGCGACGTGCCCGGGCTGTCCCGGCGATGTCCTCAATGATGACCTGTCCGTTTTCGGCGATCCATTTGATCTCGTACTCCAGCGGCAGACTCGAGCACGTCATCAGCGTGCCGATGGCACCGTTGTCGAACTTCGCGGCCACGACCTTAGATGCCCACTGGTCAGAGCCGTCGTGGTAGGCAAAGACCTCGGCCACCTCGCCGCCGAAGTACCTGAACAGATCAATGGTGTGGTTCCACGGGCCCTGCGCGCAGCGTCCCTGCACAACCTTGAGCTCTCCGTATTCGGCCGCGTGGTTGCGGATGAATTCCTTCGCCCAGCGCACATTCAGCCCGCCATGATTGCAGAAACAGATGCCGAACTGAACGTCGTGTTTCCGCCATTCATCAATCATGGCGCGCGCCCTGGGGATGTCTGAGAGCTTGATCCTGTACTGCCCGTCCTCGCCGGCGAGTGGCTTTTCGGTGTAGATGTGCTTGTCCAGCTTCAGGCATTTCATCACCAGCTCGAACCGATACTGCTCGCCAACGGGGATGTCAACGATGTCAATTTCTTCATTCTCCAGCATCTCATCCGCGTCCAGATACGCTGCAACTCCGTACTTCCCGGCGCCTGCTCGGGCGCGCTCCTCGACAACGTCGCAGACCGCAACGATCTCGCAGTCCGGGTGCTTTGCAAAAGCCGGCGCGTGATGGAATTCCGCCTGGTGCCGATATCCCAGGATCGCTACCTTGTACATGAGGCTGGTCCTTTCGCTTGCTTGATGTGCCGGCGTCACCCCGGTAAAGGGATCTGTCAGTTGACCTCTTCCCACAGGTTCCGCAGGTACTTGAGACTGCGTCTCAAGGCGCCGACGCGTTCCTCGTCCGCGACATCCTCGCAGTTGACGAGGTGAACGCGGTCTGCCGGGTGCTGCTTGAAGCGCTTGATGTACAGCTCGAAGGGACTGTGCCCCGTGCCCAGTTCGATGGACCACATGCGCTCTGGACGGTCCTTGGCCAGGGTGTGATCCTTCCAGCCCACCACCGGGATACGATCGGGATATTCCTCCACCAGGATCCACCCGTACACCTCAGCAGTTGTGAGGTGACCGATATTCATGAGCAACCCGGCGTTCTTGCAGGGCATGGAATCCAACAGCAAACGGCAATCATCCAGCCCCTCCACCCAGGATGTTGAATGGACGTCGCACCCGACTTTCAGATCCTGATCCGCGAACTCCTCGGCGACGGTGTTCATCAACCTGGCATAGCGTTTGATTACCGGCGCTTTCTCCTCGGTAGGCACATGCATCTGCCTCGAAGTGCAAGCATGCACCGGAAGGGTGAGGAACTTGCAGCCCAGCGACAGAACGTATTCGGCGTAAAGACGCATCGCTGCTATCGTCTTGTCCACATCCTGCTCGCTGTCGGTGGCGACTCCTGCCGAGAAATGAACTGAGCCGATCTCGAGGCCGGCATTGTTCATCGCCTTGAGCACATGTTCCGGGTCGGACCGCAGAACGTCCGGGAACGTCTTCGGGCAAGTGCCGTCAGCGCGGACCGGTTCCCCATCGTGGCTGGTCAGCAACAGAACGGAATCAAAGCCGAGTTCCTTTGTAGTGGCCAACATCTCCTCGAATGGAATCGTGTGTCCCAGCGCGTGCGTTACCATTCCAAACTTCATGATTTCTCCTTTTGCGAAGTGTCTAATTACCTGTTCTCGCTTGCCGGTCGGGGCCTTCCTCACAACCTTGATCGAACCGCCGCACATAGCACGAGACGGAAGAGGACAGCGGGCCAGGCCGCCGTCAACACAAAAGCCATCGTGAAAGGCGCGAAGCTTAGTTTCGTCGGTCCTCCGACGGCACCTCCCACTCCTGCTCAAGAAGCCGGCGCAATGGCCGGCTGAAGCACGCACACGACAGCCCGGAAACCAGGCCCCTGTAACGAGAAAAGCCCTTCTGCGCTGTGCAGAAGGGCTTCAATGTTCTGGCGGGGCATAAGAGACGACTTGTTGAGCTTCGTTCTCAGCCGGGAGTGTCGCGAGATGGCTGGAATGGGAGGCGGAGGCGCGGATCCAGAGGCGAGAGCCCCGCCGCTTCACTCATCCCCAGGCCAATCTTCCGGGAGTTGGAGGCTCCACACCTCGCTGTTCAGCACGTCGGCATATCCGCCGTAAACCCAGATCTTGTCCTTGAAGACAACCGCCGAAAGCTCGTGACGGTTCTTCCAGATCACATCCGACTTCAACTCCGTCCAGTCCTTGCCATCCTTCGAGTACCAGACATCGCCGAAGTTGCCATTGAACCTGTTCCATCCGCCGAGGACCCACATCCGGTCACGGTAAACGACGGTTTCGAACCACATGCGCGGCTTCCACGGCGCGGCGTCGAGCACCTGGGTCCACTCCACGCCGTCCTCCGAACACCAGACATCGTTCATTGGGACCGTCTCCGGAGTCCAGCGTCCCCCACCCATGATCCACATCTTGTTGTCGAAGACGATGGCCTGAGGGTTTGTGCGTCTCGGCCACTCGGCGTGCTCTACTTCCAGCTTCCATTCCTTCCCGTCAGCCGAGGACCAGACGTCGTTCTTCAGGTTCTCATCGGTGTCCTCGTAGAAGTTCTCCGTGCCCCCCATGACCCACATTCTGTCCTTGAACACCACGAACGCGGGAGACACCCGAGGGCACCAGCCAGCGGCGTCGGTCTCGAGTGTCCACTCGGCTCCGTCGGTGGAGGACCAGACTTTGTTGCTGTTCTCGGCGCCGGGCAGCTTGCGTCCGCCCATGAACCACATCTTGCCATCGAAGACCAGCGACACCGACAGATCGCTATGCTCCCACGGCGCGACCTCCACGGTGCAAGTCCACTGCTTACCGTCCGGCGACTTCCATACATCGCGCGGATTGGGTATCTTCGGGGTGAACCAGCCACCGAGAATCCACATGTGATCGTCATAGATGAATTCGCCCTGCGAATCGCGGGCTTGCCAGTCCGCCTTCTCGTTCTCCAGGACCCAGTTGGGCCCTTGCTCTGCTCCGGCCATAGCACAAATCACTCCAATCAGTATCAGCCCAAAGATCACACGCGCGCTCTGCTTGCCCCATCTTGCCGATCTCAGACCGCGGCCTCGCCTGCGGCTGTCACCGGCATCGAGTATGTCTGCCATCAGTCTCTCCTCCCGTGTGCGATGCGTGATAACGCGGCGATTAATGGTCTCGGCCTGGTGGCATACAGCGCCACAGCGACCATGGATGCTCCGCACCACGCCGGCCGCACAGCAATGTTCGTGGCCGACGTCCGAGCCGCCGCTCCGGGTATTTCGCCATGCGGCCGCAAAATCCTGCACCCGACCTCGCGAAATCCAGAGATCGACTGTGTCAGACTGCACCCGCAGAAGCAGAAAAGCCGCCCTTCGCAATGAAGGGCAGCTTGCTTGGTAATATGGCGGGGCTGACGGGACTTGAACCCGCGACTTCCACCTTGACAGGGTGGCACTCTGAACCAACTGAGCTACAGCCCCGCAACTGCATAGACAAAAACACTTCCCCACAGCATATCCGCGCCCGTGCGGAAGTATCTCAGTCTAACATCTGGCCAAGCTGTTGTCAATGTGCGGCGACTTCAGGTGCTCTCAAGTGCCGAGCAGCCTGGCATTGAGGTCGTGGATTTCCGCTCCGGTAATCTCGACTTCACAAAAGCTGCCAATGCCTGGCTGACAGCCGTCCGTGGTCGTTTCGACCTTCACTTCACAGTCAACTTCCGGCGCATCGCGGTAGGAGCGAGCAAACCACAACTCGCGTTCCGGTGCTTTGCGCTCCACCAGCACCCGCATACGCTTGCCGACCAAAGCCGTGTTCTTCTGCAGTGATACACCCTCCTGGCAGCGCATGAGTGCCTCCATGCGGTCGAGAGCTTCCCGGAGTTCCACCTGATCCGGCATTTCCGCTGCAACTGTGCCTGCCTCCGGAGAATAGGCAAAGGCGGAGAGACGGTCGAAGCGCGCCTCGGCAGCAAAATCAAGCAGGAGCTGGAAGTCCTCGTCGGTTTCACCCGGGAAGCCGACGATGAAGGTGGTGCGAATGGCCAGGTCGGGCATGATGCGGCGTGTGGTCTCCAGGAGATGAAGGTACTCTTCGGCGTCCCCTGGTCTTCCCATGGCTCGCAATATGCGACTAGAAGCGTGCTGCAGCGGGAGGTCCAGATAGGGCACCATTGCCGGCAGATCGGCCATCGCGTTCAGAAGGTCCTCGTCAACGCCGCCCGGATGTGTGTACATAAGCCGCACCCAGCCGTCGAAAGCCACAGGTGCAAGCACTCGCAGCAGGTCGGCGAGACTCTTGCGTGGGGCCAGATCGTGGCCGTAGGCGGTGGTGTCCTGGGCGATGACAATTATCTCCCGCAAGCCCTCGCCGACCATCTGCTCGTATTCCTTGAGAATGTCCTGTGGCTCCCGGGACAGATGCGTGCCGCGAATTGCGGGGACGGTGCAGAAGGTGCAGCGGTGGTCGCAGCCCTCGGCGATGCGAAGGTAGGAAAGCCACTGTGGAGCGCTGCGCCAGCGGGGAAGGTCACAGGTCAGCGCATAACCCGTGCTGGATTCGAAGAATGTGTGGCGGCCTGCACTGGCAGCTTGGACGGCCTCGACGATGCGCGGCTCGGCGCCGACCTGGACGAATACGGCAATCTCGGGAAACTCATCGGCCAATTCGCGCCCATAGCGCTGGGGCAGGCAGCCGGCGCAAATCACGGCCCGCAAGTCCCCCGCCGATTTGATCTCCGCCAGGTCCAGCAGCGCCTCAATCGCCTCTTCCTGGGCCGGTTCGATGAAGGCGCAGGTGTTGAGTATGGCGATGTCGGCGTCGGTCACATCCTCGACGATCGGGTAGCCGGCCTGATCCAGCAGGCCAAGCATGACCTCGGAATCGACCAGATTCTTTGGGCAGCCCAGTGAAATCAGCGCGATTTTCGGCTTAGGGGAATTGCGCATGGCATCAGGATAGCAGTTGGCTGCCCGCCGGGCAACAACTACTTTTTCTGAAAGATGAGGCAATAATGGTGGTGGTAATTCGGCACAAATACGGTGGGATAGCCCCAGATACCGAGCTTCTTGGAGTCCTGGCACCAGATGCGCTCACCCTGGAAGCTGAGCGTCTGCGAGATGCGCTGCTGCAGGTCCCAGGCCAGAGGCCGGACCTTGCCTTCGGGTACGCGAACATTCTGGGCCACAACCACCAGGTAGCCCTTGTCCCGCAGGACACCAGCACAGCGGTCGAATATGCCGCCCAGAGCCTCGATAAAGTCTTCGTAGTCGCTGATATTGCCCAGGTCTTCGCACTCGTCGGAATAGAACGTGTCAAGGCCCTTCTTGGCTCGTTTCTTGTGCGTGGATTCGACGCCGCCGCGGCTGTTGCGCAGCATGTTCCAGTAGGGCGGGGAGGTCATAATGAAGTCGAAGATAGGCAAACCCTCATGAGTGCGGGCGATGTCCGTCAGTTCGCCGTTCGCGCTGTCGGTCCAGAATTCCGGATCATCAACCCGCGCCGCATTGCCTGTCACTACGCAGCAGCCGTCCGCACCGATCTCCGCGAGACGTTCGCCGGACATTTCGGCATACTTGCGGCTGATCTCAATGCCCACAGCCCTGCGGCCGGTCTCGTCGGATGCCACCAGCGTAGCGCCGGAGCCGACGAAGGGATCGAGGACCCACTGGCCTCGCTTGGTGAAGAATTCGACGAACTCGATGACCAGCTCCTCCGGATACCTGGCCGGATGCAGCTCAGTGTTGCGGTTTCGGTGGTATCTCTTGGAGTCGCAGACCAGCCACGATTTGGTGCGCCTGATCCACTGCTTACCGGTCAGATCATTGAGGGTGTTACGTGGCCTGCTAGGGGGACGCCGCCGCCTACTGCGGATAGCCTGCTTCTGCGTCTTAACAGCCATCGTGGCTCATTCCCTTTTGCGAACATTGCTGTGAGTTATGCTGTGAATGTGTCAATAGCTGTTGCTGTAGGTTGTGCTGGAGCCGACGCCTCGCGGTGGCTTCTTACTCGCCTTCGGCCTCCTTGGCAAAATCGTGTTCTCGGTCGGCCGGCCCCTCCGGCGGCTCAACGCCATCCTCAACCGGTGGGTGCTGGTCGGGCGTCAAGCCCTGCAGTGCTGCGTCGGCCATGCCGGGCCCGATGAGCACGAGGCGCGACTTCGGTCCCTCGTGAGGCCCGACCACGCCGCGTTGCTCCATAGTATCTATCAGCCTGCCGGCGCGCGCGTATCCGACCTTGAGCCGCCGCTGCAGCATTGAGACGGAGGCTTCCTGCTCGGCCACCACGTACTGCACCGCAGTGGCATAGAGTTCGTCGGACACGGCCAGTTCTGAGGCGAAGTCTTCATCGTCCCCTTCCTGCTTTTCCTGGGGGATGATGGTAAAGGTGGGCTCGCCTTGCTCGCGGAGGAATTCGGTGACACGCTCGATCTCCTCGCGGCTGACAAAGGATCCCTGCAAGCGCCGTGGCTTGGGCACGTCCAGAGGCGCAAACAGCATATCCCCACGGCCAATCAGCCGGTCGGCCCCTTGCTCGTCCAGGATAACGCGGGAATCGATCTGCGAGGCGACGGCCAGCGCGATACGCGACGGGATGTTGGCCTTGATATTACCAGTGACCACCTTGACCGAGGGCCGCTGAGTCGCAATGACTAAGTGAATGCCGGTTGCCCGCGCAAGTTGCGCTATGCGGCAGATGGAGAATTCGAATTCGGAACGGGCCTGCATCATCAGATCGGCCAGTTCGTCAATGACGATGACGACGCGCGGCATCGGCAGGCAGCGCTCGTCCTCGCGGTTGATAAGCACCCGCCAGTCGTCGCCGATGACATCCGCCTCCTCCACGACATCACCGTATTGGAGCATATCCATGAGATGGCGCGTGCGGCGCTCGTCTATTCCCATCTTCTCCTGCAGGAATTCCAGCGAGATGGTTTTCTGGTCGGCGACCACCCGGGCGCCGGTGGCAAAGAAGTTATACTCGGCGATACTTGCCGCGCTGACCTGTGCGAATTTGTCGTACCGCTTTTCCATCTCCCGGATCGCTTTGCGCATCACATCACAGGCCGCCGACACGCTATAGACAACCGGCGCCATCAGATGCGGGATGCCGTCATAGCGGTTCAGTTCGACCCGCTTGGGATCCATCATGATGAACCTGACCTCGTGCGGCTTGGCCCGCATCAGGAAGCTGACGATAATGCTATGCAGGCACACGCTCTTGCCCGCGTTGGTCGCGCCGGCCACCAACAGATGCGGCATGTCCACCAGGTCGGCGACCACCGGCTGTCCGGATACGCCCCGTCCCAGAGCAATGGCCAGCAGAGACGGGTTCTCGCTGAATTCCGGAGACTCCACCATGCCCCGCAAGCCTACGATACAAGACCGCTTGTTAGGCACCTCGATGCCGATGGCCGATTTCCCGGGGATAGGGGCCTCGATGCGCACATCAGTAGTCGCCATCGCCATAGCAATGTTGTCGGCGAGGCGAGTAACCTGATTGACCCGGATGCCGCGCTCCAGTTCCACCTCGTAGCGCGTAATCACCGGCCCGCGTTCGTAGTGAGTAACGGTCGCTTCAATGCCGAAGCTTCTCAGCGTATCCTCCAGCTTCACGAGGCGCTCGCCAGCCTCATCCCGCTGCTCTTGGGTTTCAGCCTCCTCCTGAAGATCGTTTAGCAGCGAGGTCGGCGGTAGCTTGAACCGCACTTCGTCGCTGACCATGGACATCTGCGCTCTCTGAGAACTGCCGGAGGCCAGGGATGTGTTGACCTCAACGGTGCTGGAGTAGTTGCCATCCTGATGCTCCGCCACAGTGGGGGCCTTTGCCTCGGCTTCGGCTCCGGGGCCGACAGCAGGCTGTGCACTGCCTAGCCGGCCCTCTTCTGGGTTGTCGAGGTCAACGCCCGGGCCACTGCGCTCGCGGCTCACCCGGCGCTTCCGGGGCTTGGCAGGAGCCTCGCGGCCAGGCCGCTTCTGTATCGCCGAGCTCACCCCGGCCTTGGCTACACGCAGTCCGTTCGTCGCCGCCCGTCCTGTCCGTCTGCAAATATGGGCCAGCCGCGACTGCGTCAGCAGCACCACCGCAATCGCAATGACGCCGACCAACAGCACATAAGAGGGATACAGGCCCAACACAACGCGAAGGCCATAGGAGCCGGCCGCACCGACGTAACCACCATACGCCTGCAGCGTCTCTGGCAGGAACACTGCCTCCGGTCGAACGCCCAGGTGAATGCCGATCAGCACGGCGAGGAAAAGCAGAACGCTGCCTACCAGCAGCCGCGGTGCGGTCACCGGAGCGCGGTCAACCCCATAGACAACGGCCGCGGCAAAAGCGATCACGGGGATGCCATAGGCGCCGATGCCAAGCGCGTAGAGTAGAGCCCTGGCCACGGCGGTAGTCAAAACGCCCTGGGAGCCGTAGGCGTTGGAGATGAGGGCAGCAAGCACAAGCGCCCCAAAGGTGGTCAGAGCGACCGCCGTCAGGTCATTGCGTAGCGCGTCCACGTCTTTTGCTGCGGTTCTCTTCTGCGATGCCAAGTGGTTCACCCTCCGGACCGTGACATAAGCTGTAGTATGGCGGGTGAAAGCAACACTATCCGTTTTTTCTGCGTGCGCTCACACTGCTATGCTTCAATTGTAGAACAAATGCGGAAGAATTTCAACAGTACGATAGGCCAAATTGCACAATACACAGCAAATATATATTAGATTCCTAGAAACGTGTAGGTCAGACTTTCTACTGTAGTCATGCAGATATGCGGCAGATCAAGGGATACGGCGACAAGGTGGCATCGTCAGTCGTAATGGAGGGGCCTGTCGCAGTGAGCTTTGCAAAGCAAAGCTCACAAGGCTGGCCCAGCCGTTGTCGTTGGCCCTTCCGGTGCGGACAGCTGGTGAAGATAGCGTTCTGCGCGGGCCGGTCTCCCAGCGCACGAAACGACTGTGCGCTGCTCGGCACGGCCCCTCCGAAAGGCAACGTCTCAACTTCTAGTATGATGTCCCCAGAATTATCACGGCTTCATTTCGACCCATGCGGAATTGAGGATGAATACGTGGTCGCACTCGATTGCCGGATAGTCGCGCACTGTGATCGAGTTCGGCGTGGTTGACTCGACTTCGTATCCCGTGTCGGCCGCCAGGATGTACGCACCGGCGGCTGTCACGTCCTCAGGGATCGGGGCCTCCAGGTGGTACGTGCGACCCTCGACCGAAGCTACCTTCAGAGCGATGGTCGCTTGAGGCAAGCTGATTTCCGTCGAGCCGCAGCTCAGTTGGGTGCCGTCGAGCAGGTACGCCTGCAGCACCCCCTCATCGCGTGACAGCGAGACGAAGCCGAAATGACCGCTCATGGT
>JALGTY010000112.1 GCA_029821145.1 Candidatus Zipacnadia bacterium | reverse complement strand
GGACTCGGAATCCTTATTCGGGATTTCTACGGCGAGGGCATCACCTTCCCGCTGGGATACAGTAATGGTGAAGGGCTCTATATGCCGACTTCGGACATGATTGATGAGGGAGGCTATGAGGTTGTGAGCTATTGGGAATACGGATATCCGGCGCCGCTGGCCAAGGGTTTTGAGAGCATACTGACACAGGGGCTAGAAGAACTCCGCGCCAGTGGGATAGAGTAGTACCAGCACGGAAGTACGGAATACTCAGCTTGAGCTTGGAATCACATCATCACCTTCTGTAGCAGGAGGGGCGGTTGCCTAAAGCGAAATCAAGCCCATACCCAGCCGCGAGAGTTGTGAGGGCTCTGCTGTTGTGCAGTGATAGGTTTTGCCAACGAGTGGGAGGAGAAAGGTGGCAGGCGGGAGACAGTAATGATCTGCTTGACAGGCGATGTGCACCACATGTCATTGCGTTGCAACGACCAGAGGTTCCTGACCGAGCCGGGTGACACCGAGGTCAAGGTCACGCAGCGCTATCTGGCCCTACTGGAGAGATATCGGGTGAAGTGCACTCTCTACATCTGCGGGAAGTGCTTCACCGAGGAGTGGGAGGAGCTGGAGCCGGTCGCGAAATCCGCTCTTGTCGAAGTCGGCGGCCACGGCTTTCGAGCCAGGCAGCCGCGCAAGTTTTTCGACTGGTATGGCCGGCACACCGGGAACTGGAACGGGCCGAAGGCCTATCAGGCATGGGACATCCGCAAGAATGTGCAGGTGTGCGAGCAGAAAGCCGGCTATCGGCCGATCTCGTGGCGTGCCCACAGTTACAAGGTGGACCCGAATACCTATCCGCTGCTGGCACACTATGGCTTCAAGCTGGTGTCAGACGAAGTATCGGCCGACAATATCTGGCCTGAGCGTATACAAGACGGGTTAATCTCCCATCCGATGAACGTAATTCCCGACCACGATCACCTGTATCACGCCCACCGCGATGAGCAGTTCGTTGAGGCTGCCAACCGCAGGGGTTACGGGGCCGATGCCTTCGGCGCGGCTTCCTACACGATCCAGGAGTGGGGCAAGCTGGTGATGGAGCAGGCGCAGGTCATCGAAGACAAGCGCGGTCTTGTGACCATACTGGCGCACCCGATTTGCATGTACCTGGCCGACGGCTTCAAGACTTTTCAGATGCTGCTGGAGTACCTTGCGACGCGGCAGACGATCTGGGCCAGGGAGATTATAGACCTCGTGGACGATTCGTAAGCCCGACCCACAGCATAGTACCGGGCATCAGCAAAATCCGGACGGAGGAGAATCATCGTGGCGACGCTGGTATATCTCAACGGCGAACTGGTGCCGGAGCAGGAAGCCAAGGTGTCTATCTTCGACATCGGCTTCATGTACAGCGCGGTTTTCATGGAGGCGGTGCGCACCTTCAAGCATGAAGTTTTCCGCCTCGAAGATCACCTGGAGCGGCTGGAGAAGTCCATGCGTTACGTCGGCCTGGAGCCGCTCGTCAGCCAGGAGGAGATGGCGGACGTTATCAGTCAAGTCATCCAGGCCAATATCGCGAACTTTGCGGAGGACGACGACTGCTGGGTCTGCGCGCAGGTGACGCCCGGCCTCGGCTTTCCGCACCCTATGATGAAGGGCAAACACAGCAAGCCCACGGTGATGGCATACGTGAGCCGGCTGCCATACGACGAGTATGCTCACTGCTATGCGGAAGGCCGAGCGGCGGTTGTGTCCAATGTACGCAACGTGCCGCCGGCGTGTGTTGACCCGCGCGGCAAGACCCGGTTCCGCCTGCATTATTTCATGGCGAAGCTGGAGGCCAAAGTGAGCGATCCCGACGCCTTCGCGCTGCTGCTGGATACCGACGGGAACGTGACAGAGGGAACCGGGGCCAACTTCTTCATCGCCTCCAATGGCGTGCTGTACACCGCGACGACGGGTAACATTCTCGAAGGCATCAGTCGCCGCACGGTTATCGAGTTGGCTGACAAGCTGGACATTCCGGTGGTCGAGCGGGACCTGACGCTCTATGATGTCTATGGGGCCGACGAGGGTTTCTGGACCACGTCTTCGTACTGCATGCTGCCACTGTCCAAAGTGAATCACGTACCCATGAAGCAGGTGCCCGGGCCGCTGACGCAGGCGCTGTTGCAGGCGTGGAGTGATGCAGTCGGGGTTGACATCGTGGCGCAGGCCGTGAAATACGCGGATAGACCCAGTGATGTCTGGCGCGGCGAGGAAGATGGGGCCGCGTCGCCAAGCTGATGACACGGTGAGGGAACTATGAACATTCTCGTAATACTTGAGGACGCGGTGCGCCCGGCGCACATGGGATGCTACGGCTACCCGAAGAACACGACGCCGAACTGCGACCGGCTGGCGCGTGAGGGCGTCCGCTTCGACAACTGCATCGCCGTGTCCACGCATACCTTCCCGTCGGTGGTCTCAATCACTACCGGCCAGACGACGGCCACCCACGGCCTCATGAGCCCCACCAACTACACAGCGTGGATGAATGAAGGCATCTGGGAGGGCCACCGCACACCCCTGCACCTGCTTGAGGACAACGGCTTCCTCGTAGATGGCGAACAGGTGACCCGTTGGGCCCCGCTTGGGTTTCCCCACGATGCGGATGACCTTGAGGGTTACATGGAGCAAAATCGCGACCGGCAGTGGTTCTACTTCGCCGAGCCGTATCCGACGCACTTGCCCTACGACCCGCCACAGCGATACTACGATATGTTCGTGGACGAGGATTTCGAGCCGAGCCCGGAGACTCTAGAGCGTCTGGAGATCGTCAGGACGCGGATGATCCTGCACCCGCCGGACGTGCAGTCGGCGATGGAGGCCGGCCGCGAAGACCCCATCGGCGACGGCGACGATGCCCACAAGCGCAGCACGGCTATCGTCGAGTTCCAGCCCGAGGATGCGCCGGGAATACGCGCGCTCTATGACGGCGAGATGCGCGTCTTCGACGACCTGGTCGGTCGCTGGATCGCCAAGCTTCAAGAGCTTGAGCAGCTTGACGATACGCTGATAGTCATCATCTCCGACCACGGCGAGGAGCTGCTCGAACGCGGTCACGTCGGTCATACCTCATGCAACCTCAAGGGCACGCTGTATGACGAGTGCCTGCGCGTGCCGCTGATTATGCGCTATCCGAAGAAGCTGCCGGCCGGGAAGGTCGTAACGCAGCAGATCTCGCAGATTGATATGATGCCAACCATCTTCGACCTCCTCGGCCTGGAGCTTTCGCTGCCCCACGACGGGGCCTCGACACTGCCGCTGATCCGCGGCGAGACCGACCGGTTCCGTGAGGAGGCGTATGCCGAGACCATGCCGGCCGGATGGCAGGCCCTCGAAGGGGACAAGCGCCGCATCTGGTGTGTCCGCACCCTCGGATGGAAACTTATCATGAACCTGGACCCCGTTACGGATACGCGCAGCTACGAGCTTTACAATCTGCTCGATGACCCCGGAGAGCAGAATAATGTCTTCGACCAGGAGCCGGCAAAGGCGGCCGAGTTGAAAAACAAACTGCAGGCCCACATGGCCAGACCAGACTAAGAGCTTATGCGCGCCAAATTCACAAAGTGAGGTACACGACAATGAACAATGACGTGATTCGACTTGGTATTATCGGCATGTCGCCGACAAACATGGCCTCGACCTTCGCACTCCTGAAGGACGAGCCGGACCTCAGGTATGACATCGCGGCGGTCTGTACACGTCGGCAGGAAGTGCTCGACCAGTGCATGCAGCAGTTCGACGTGCCGTTCGGGACGGTGGATTACCGCGAGCTTGCGGAGTGTGATGACGTAGATGTGGTTTGTGTCTTCACGCCCGATCATCTCCACGGCGATCACTGCGCCGCCGCCATTGAGGCCGGCAAGCATGTCGTCTGCACCAAGCCGATGGTCGCCTCCCTGGAAGAGGCCAGGAGGCTGGTGGACCTTGTGCGCGAGCACGGCGTCAAGTTCCTCGTCGGCGAGACGATGCGCTTCGACCGCCAGTTCTACATGGCCAAGAAACTCTTTGACGACGGTGACTTGGGCGAACTCATCGCCATCGAGAGCTACTACGTCCATGACCTGCGCGCGGTCTTCGAGTTGACCCCCTGGCGGCTGACCGTGCCTCAGGATTTCCTCTACGGCGGCTGCTGCCATTCCGTAGATGCCATCCGCGCCTTCGCCGGCGATGTTGACACTGTTCACGCCATCGCCATCAGGGGCAACCTCGTCGAGGGCTACCCGCTCGAGGACAACTTCTTCCTCAACCTCAAGTTCAAGTCCGGCGTCATCGGCCGTGTCTCCGGCCTCTACGGGATCATCCATCCTCCCACGCCGATGATGCAGGTCGGCATCTATGGCACCAGGGGCAGCCTGCAGACCGAGTTCACCGATAACGAGCCCGGCCAGGTGCGCGTCGTTCTGGACAAGCTGGTTGACCACAAGCCTCTGGTCGCCGATTTCGAACCCGAAACCGACCTCAGCGCCTATGGGCTTGGCGCTGCCGTCATCCGCTACATGCGCCATTTCCAGGACTGTCTCGACAACGACCTCGAGCCGGTTCCCGGTGTGGTCGAAAGTGCCAAGACGATGGCCGTCATTGCCGCCGCATGGGAGTCCATCGAGACCGGCCAGGTCGTCGCGGCCTTCAACGAATTCTGAGCCGCCGCCCTTACAGGGAAGCGTCGAGACCACTGGCGGCCAAGAGATAGATGCTGTTTATCTCGAAATCCGACATTCAATCTCGTGATAGGCCTTGGGAGGCAGGAAAATGTGCTGCATAGTTCGCTTTGGGTTGCTATCGGCCCTGATACTGGTCTGCGCGTCTTTCAACTACGCCGCTACGCTGGAGGCTGGTGGCCTTGCCCTGGAATTGGATGCCAACGCCAACGTAACCGGCATAACGATAGGCGAGACAGATCTGCGGGTGACACCCGGCCCTCTGGTGACGCTGTGTGAAGTGGAGAAGGCCGAGTTTGTCGCGCCGACGGTCACCGGCAGCCCCGGCCCGGGTCTGGCTCTGGATTTTGTCGAGGCCAAGGTACGGGGCACGCTGGTCCTGAGGTCGCACGGCGATGCCTTACGGTTCTCCTGCAATCTCAAAGGCGAAGATTTGCCTGCGCGTGGGATGCTGCTGCGGTTTGCATTCCCTTTTGATGCCGACGGCTGGGAGTGGCACAGTGATATGCAGACTGCCGTCGCGATAGCCGAGAACAAGATGTATGAGAACGTGCGCCCGCTGCGGGTCTATGCTGACTTGCCGGAGTGGAAGGACGAGCCGGCCCTCCGGATGGGCTATTCCAACCGCAACTTCTGCACTGTGCTGACCGGGCCGGTGGGCGTGTGCCTGGCCGTCCCGATTGATAAGCCGTGCATCTTCCGAACCGCCTACAACGGGGATGCCAGGCAACTCGAGATCGTCTATGACTTTGCCCTGTCGCCGGACACCAGGAAGCCAAATGAGGTAGATTTTGCCTTCGACCTCTACCAGTGCGACCCCAACTGGGCCTTCCGCAGCGCTCTGGCGCGGTACTATCGGCTCTATCCTGAGCTGTTCCGCACCTACGTAAGAGACCAGGGCCAGTGGATGGCTTTCAGCAGGCTGTCGGAGATTGACAACGCCAATGAGTTTTACTTCAGCCTGCAGGAGGGCGCGCCGGAGCCGGAATACGATGACAAGATAGGCGTGCTTTCCTGCCCCTACTTCACCCATGCCGGCATGGGGGCCAATATTCCCAACTATGACCCGGAAGCGGATCCACTGCCCGCTCACGAGGTGCAGGTGGAGGCGATGGAGGCGGCCTTCAAGCGCCGCACCAAACTCGACGGCATCTATCACGCCGTAGGCCTGCACGACGCCGAGGGCAAGCTGGATGTACGCAAGTGGCGCGTCTATGCCCATCTGATCGCGCAATTCAATCTCGATCCTGAGTTGCTGTACGGCGAGTGGACGCTGAAGCAGGCAATAGCGCGCATAGACCAGACCAAGCAGAGCAGGAACGCGGATCTGGACGGCTTCTATTATGACGGGTTGTCGGCGGGGGTAAACTATCGCCCGGACCATTTTGGGACAGCAGATGCGCCCTGCTTGTGGGATCCCGGGGCCCAGAGGCCATTCATAAACAACTTCTTCTCATCGTGTGAATTCGCCCGTGCTGCCGCCGAACTGCTGCGACCGCGCGGCCTGATCACCATGATGAACGGCGCTCTGGGGGCGAGCTTCTATGTCGCGCCATGGCTGGATGTCATGGGAGCAGAAACGGGCCTGCGCATCCCTCGCGAGAGCTTCAACTACATCCGCGCCACAACCTATCACAAGCCGTTCCTGACACTGCTGAAGGGCAACTACGAGCAGAAGATCGCGCGCCCGGAGATGGAACTGTTCCACAAGCGCTGTCTGGCCTACGGAGTGTTCCCCGGATTTTTCGACTGGCCGCCCAGTGGCCTGGGTCCCGGAGGACGATACTGGTATCATTCGCGCTACTACGAGCGCGACCGCGACATCTTCCGCAAGTATCAGCCGCTGTGTCGCGATCTCGCTATGGCCGGCTGGGAACCTGTCACCTGTGCGCGCAGTTCCGAGCCGCAGGTCTTCGTCGAGCGTTTTGGGCCTACCAGAGAGGGAATTGTGTGGCTTACGCTGCTGAATGAAGATTCTCATCCACACAAGACCAGCCTGACTATAGATGCTAAGGCGCTGCAGCTCGATCCGGCCACCGCAAGAGCGATAGACGTCGTGACCGGAGCACCTATTGAGCTGAAGGTAAGGGCCGGGGTGCTTGCAGCGGACCTGGAGATACCCTCCGACGGCGTGATGGCGCTCCAGATCACGCACCCACACGTGGCGGCACATTGGCGTGTCGAAAAGGCCATCGAAACCCTCGACCGCGGTGTCCTGATGCGACAAGTTGATAAGGACAAGTCGCCGGTCCTCGTCCACTGGCTTCCGAAAGGCAAGACCTACTCCCGCGAGATGGTTGAGGCCAATACTAATTTGGTATTCGAGGGAGATGGCAACAGCGCCCAAAGCGCCGGCCAGTGGGCCATGCTGTTTCAGCCGAATGCGGAACAGATAAAGCTGCACGTCCGGGCCAGCGGGCAGGAACTCGTCGGCAGTAAGGGCAGCATCGGCGTGAGATGTCGCCTGGCGTGGGTTACACCGAGCTACACCCATTACGAGACCCGCTTCTTTGATTTGGACACCGGCACGTATGACTGGAAAGATTTCGAATTCACCATTGATTCCGAGCACGCTCTACGCTCCATTTACGTCACGCCTATGATCGGCAAGAGCGTCCAGGGCGCGCTCAAACTGGCGAAGGTGTCGCTCTCAGACATCAACCACGAGGAGTACGTTATTGATCCGGAGTTCAGCGAATGGTATGAGCCCGTGCCCGACAATATGCGGGAGCGTCTTGACAGTGAGTGCCAAAGCCTCCGCACTTCGCTAATCCATCTTCAGAACGGTACGGGGAAGCTGACCGCCGGCACTACTCGCGAGAGGTTGGGAGAGGTATCGGGCAAGTGTCTCAAGCTGCGCGAATTCATTGTCGAGAACCAAGCAGAGAACGGCTGCCGGCGGGTCCTGCGCGACCTGGAAACGATCGAGCAGCACCTGGGCTTTGTCACGCTGGCCGCTTTCAATATCAAGCTGCCGCAGATAAAGGGCCCCATGACCGCAGCCCCCGGCGATGAGGTCGGCATAGCCTTCCCGGCCCCTGAGATAGCCGGAGTGCCGACCAGCACGGAACTGGTTTCTGACGATGTCAAGATACCGCCGAACGCTGCCGGCTGCAGAGTGCGTGTGCCGGCAGATGCCGAAATCGGCTCGACCATTGAGATTACAGGGTTGCTCCACATTGGTGCATCGGGCCATGCGGCCACCGTGAAGGCCTCACACCAGATTACCATCATGCCGCCTCTGGAGATGAGGCTGGAGAGTCACGGCGCGGACCAGGAAACAGGCGCCTGCCGTGTGCGCATCGTGCTACGAAACAATCGCATGAGGGATGCCACGGCCCTGCTGGCCGTCAACGCCCCGGAAGGCTGGCGAGTTACGGCCCCGGCCACCATCAAGGTGCCGGCCGCCGACGAGGCCGCAACCGAGGCACAGATAAGCCCCACCAAAGAGGCTACACCCGGGTCAGTTGAGATCAACATCTCCGCCACGGCCGACCAGGACACGGCCCATTCACGCATCACCATGCTGTATATCCCCAGGGAGGCCAACCTGCTGAAGAACCCGGGCTTCGAAGATGGCGGCACCGGCTGGGGCATTGCCAAGGACACCGTGAGCATAGAGACTGAGGAGGCCCGCAGCGGGCAGGCGTCTTTGCGGATACAGAATCCTGCGGCGGTCCAGAGCGAGACCTCTCAGTCGGTGACACTGAATCAGGAAACTCCCTGCGCGATTCTGGTGCGCGCCTCTTCCAAGGCGAAGGACGTCAGTGGCAAACCGGGCAAGGGCTATTCGCTGTACGTGGACCTGTACTATATGAATGATGGCGGGCATATATGGGGCCGCACTTACAACTTCCAGACCGGCACCACCGACTGGCAAATGGGCGAGCTTTACATCGAGCCGGAAAAGCCTATCCGAAATGTCAACGTCTATCTGCTGCTGCGGGGCAAGTCCGGCACCGCGTACTTTGATGATGTCGCGCTCATGGAAGACCCTCGTCGTATGGGGAACCTTGCCCGCGATGCGCAGGTGGCAGTGGATAGCAATTACTCCGGCTACGATCCCGGCCCCATCAACGACGGTCTCATTCAAACAGAGGACCTGCACTGGACCGAGCAAGCGTGGGCCTCGGCGGATACTGCCAGGGATCACTTCATCACGCTCAAGTTCGACCAGCCCCGTGAGATCGCCAAGGTCACCATCTACTGGTCTCTCGATGCCGGCATTCCGCGGACCTCCCGGGAGGCGCAACTGCAGATTCCCGAGGGCGACGGCTGGAAAACGATAGTCACGGTACAACCCGAGGCCCCGGTGCCTGCGACAGATATCGTGCTTGCACAGGAGGTTAGTGCCGACACGTTTCGCCTGTTTCAGCCCGGTGGCAAGGGGCCAAGGGAGCGCGAGGGGTTGATGTGGGTGCGCGAGGTCGAGCTTTTCCCGCCTCAGTAACCGATTGGGCCTCGGTGGTTGACACATTTGTGTCCGAGATGCGCCGAGGTCGAGACAAGGCCCTGCCTGCGAATCGGCGAGACTCATGCAGGAATCTTGCCGGTCTTGCCGAAAGGGCAGTGGGGTCAAAGTTGTTGTCAAGGGGGACCTGAGATGAACCTGAAGACCGTCGCTGTATTCGGTGGCAGTGGCAAGATTGGCCGCCGAGTTATCCAGTTGCTCCAAGGGCGGGGCCTGAATGTCCGCGCTCTGATTCATCGCACACCCATCGAGCTGGAGGACCTTTACACCGTCTATGGAAGCATCACTGACCTTGAGGCGGTGGGCCAGGTCGTCGAGCATGCCGACGCGGTCGTGCACATGGCGACCATGAAGGAGGACCCGGATACCTTCTTTGATGTCAGCATCCGGGGCACCTTTACTGTGCTGGAAGCATGTCGGGGGACTGACATTCAGCAGCTCATACTCTTCAGCGGCGACGCGGCTCAAGGCATCTGGTTCTATCCCCAGCCGATCCCGATTAACGAGAACCATGCCAAGGCCGCCTATCCGGGCTACTACGCATTCAGTAAGGTCATCGAGGAGACGATGGCCGAGCAATATGCGATTCAGTACGGTGTGCCGAT
>JALGTY010000111.1 GCA_029821145.1 Candidatus Zipacnadia bacterium | reverse complement strand
GGTTGTTCTCGCCGAGGCCGGCTCGATGGGAGGCTTCGATACCCGCGAATTCATGCTCATCTGCGAAAACGGCGAGGACACTGTGTTCAAGTGCGATTCCTGCGAGTATGCCAGCAATGCCGAGTGTGCCTCCTCCCGTGCGCCTCAACCGTTGCCACCCGGCGACGCTACAGGCACCCGCGAGCTTGTTGATACTCCGGGCGCTAAGACGATAGAAGCCGTTACCAAGATGCTCAACACCACAGCCGACCGTCTCGTCAAGACGCTGCTGTTCGTCGCCGCACTCGTTCGCGGGGACCGTGATCTCAATGAGGCGAAGCTGGCCGCCTATCTGCAAACCGAAGACCTGCGCATGGCCAACGACGAAGAAGTGGAGCGGCTGACAGGAGCGGAAGTCGGCTATGCAGGCCCCATCGGATTGCCGGAGGAAGTGGCCATCGTAGCGGACGATGAAATCGCCGCCATGCAGAACTGTGTTGTCGGCGCTAACCAGACCGACGCCCATATCGTCGGTGCAAACATCGGTGTGGACTTCCGGCCCGACGATTACACCGACCTGCGATACGTGGTTGCCGGCGATCCGTGCATGAAGTGTGCAGACGGACGGCTGCAGGGCTACCGCGCCATCGAGCTTGCCCATATCTTCAAACTCGGCACCAAGTACTCCGAAGCGCTCGGGGCGCTCGTGCAGGACGAGAACGGCGAGCAGCGACCGATGGTTATGGGCTGCTACGGCATAGGGGTCAGTCGCATGATCGCCGCGATTGTGGAACAGTCACATGATGACAAGGGGATCATCTGGCCGAGGGCGGTAGCGCCGTTCGAGGTCGTGATACTGCTGCTTGACCCCGATGACGCAGACCTGGCTGTCAGCGCGAGTAAGTTGCACGACGAGCTCGAGGCCCGCGGATGCCGTGTGCTGCTCGATGATCGCCAGGAGCGAGCCGGTGTCAAGTTCAATGATGCGGAGTTGATAGGCTATCCGCTGCGTGTGGTGTTGGGCAAACGCACCAAGGACTCCGGCCAGATCGAGCTGCAGCGCCGGCGGGATGGCGAACAGTTCAATGTGCCGACCGACACGGCTGCTGATGAGATCGTAGGAATCCTGCAGGAGCTGTAAACGAGCGCTACGTTTGAGGAGGGCACAGATAATGACTGCAGAGCCTGTTCGTCAGCCGGCGGTAGCCGGACGGTTTTACGAGGCAGATGCGAACAGCCTGCGACGCGAGATAGAGAGCTGTTATGTGGATGCGCGTGGGCCTGGAGGGCTTCCGCAGGTCAATCCCGACGGCCCGCGAAAGATCGTTGGGCTGGTCAGCCCTCATGCCGGCTATATGTTTTCCGGGGCGGTTGCCGCACATGCCTTCTCGCGGCTGGCTGCTGACGGGGCTCCCGAAGTTGCCATCGTGATCAGCCCCACTCATGGCAATCCCATGCCGGCGATACAGACACGTGGCAGTTGGCGCACGCCGCTGGGAGATATGCCCATCCACGAGGAAGTGGCCTCCGCCATTGCCGCAAAGCTGCCAGACTTCCGTGACGGGCCGGAAGGCTTCGTTGGTGAGCACACTCTCGAAGTCCAGTTGCCCTTCCTCCAGCACCTTTACGGCGATGCGTGCCGCCTCGTGCCCATCATGGTGGTTCGCCAGGACTCTACCGAGGCACACGAGGTGGCGCAGGCTATCGTTTCTGCCGTAGGCTCAGAGGACGCGGTTATCATCGCCAGTACTGACATGACGCACCATCGCCCTGCGGAGGTCACCATTGCGCAGGATAAGATACTGATACCGCTGATGGAGAGCATGGATGCTGAAGGCATCTTGCACACTCGTCCCGACATCACCATGTGCGGTCGGGGGCCGGTGGCGGCGATGCTGATTGCGGCCTGCGAACTCGGCGCAACGAGGGCGCAGATGGTTCACTATGGGCATTCGGGAGAGGTCATGGCGAGTGCAGGCGTGGTCGGCTACGTCTCCATTGTAGTGAGCCAATAGGAACGCCGCCGATTAGACAGGCGCAATTCGAATTATGCTTGACGCCATTCCTGTTGTCGTTTATAATGGCGTCAATCACACCACTGCATTGCCGCAACTGCTGTCGCAAAAACCCCATGCTCCTGGATTCGGCTATGATAATATCGCTTCCCAATAGCTTGGGCGCGTGTATCGTGCGTCGAGAACTCGGCCATCTTGCGCTCCGGGGTGACCCGCACTGGTCTGCCGGGGAGTGGGCCGCATGACCTGGCTTGACTTCTTGACCATAGCGCTATGTGTGCTGATCATGGTCGTGGAGGTCAAGCGGGGCGCAGTCTGTACGATCATTGATACGCTCGGTGTCTGGATTGCCCTTAAGATCGCTGCGTTCTCCTACGAAGGCATTTCCTCCGCTCAGTTCTCCCGCTCTGCTGCTTATCTCACCATCTTTCTGGTAGTGGTGGCGGTCACTGTTACCATCTCCACGCTTCTACAGAGGCAGCTCAGATCCGACTTGGGGCCCTTCGATTCCGCCATTGCCTGTGTACTGGGTTTGCTGGTCGGGCTGTTCTTTTCGCATATCGCTTTTGGCTTCGCCCATTTGCATTTCGGGGAGAGTTATCAGGCCTATGCCGCTTCGGCATTGCGGGGCCAGGTCTATGAACTACATGCCATCAAGGGCTTCCTCAACTTCATGCATCGCATCGGCAGCACGGACGTAGCCGGTTAGAACGGCCAGGCGAATGAAGGGCAACGTTTCAGCAAGACAATATGATCTGGCTGCCGTGGACTTGCTTCGAGAGCGGATGGGGGTCGGCTATGAGCAGGCCCGCGAGGCTCTGGAGGCGAGCAACGGCGACGTTGTAGATGCTTTGGTATGGCTCGAGCAGCATAACGATACCTCCGGCGACGAATTCGCCGCTCTCGGTGAGCACGTCGCGGAGAAGATAAGCGAGGTGACGGCAGGATACGAAGTCGCAGATATCCGCATCAGACTCCTGGACAAGATAGTGTGCCAGTTTTCAACAGCTCTCGCCGGTATCGCTGGAGTTGCGGCTGTAGTTCTCGGCGAGCTTGTTTCGAATTGTTCTGTTGAGCTGCTGTATGCTCCGGTTGCAGAACCGGAAGCGTCAAATGGTGATGCGCATCTGGACCATTCAACAGATTGAGGAGTTGAAGTATGGTCAATCCTGCAGAGTTCTTTCGTGAAGCCGCCTACCGCAGACGGACGCTTGCCTATCAGCCGCTTTCCGACGAAGAACTGGTGAGACGAGCGCAAGACGAAGAAGATCAAGAAGCATGTGAGTATCTGCTGTACAAGTATCGCAACCTGGTCAGGTCAAAAGTAAAATCCTATTTTCTACAGGGAGCGGAGCGCGACGACCTCCTCCAGATCGGCCTCATCGGCCTCTGGGAAGCCATTACCGACTTCAGGGGCGACCGCCACACTTCATTTGCTTGTTTTGCCAAGGTCTGCATCCAGCGGCAGATGATTTCGGCCATCAAGGCCGCTACACGCCAGAAGCAGACGCCGCTCAATTCATCTGTGTCCCTCGAAGCCCCTCCTAATAGCGGTGAAGAGGACCGCGACCTTGCAGAAACACTGGACACCGAAGCCCATACCGATCCACAGACGGTGGTGCTTGGCAAGGAAGGCGAGCGCGTACTCAAGGCGACGCTGCGCGATGAGTTATCTCCGTTCGAGTGGCAGGTGCTATCTGAGTATCAGACAGAAAAGTCGTACAAGGAGATGGCCAGCGTACTCGATTGCAAGATAAAGTCCATAGACAATGCCTTGTCGCGGATAAGGCGCAAGCTGCCCAAGGTCGCACCTGAACAGGCCGCCAGGCTGCGCAGTGGGGAGTAGTAGAGCACCCCGCACGTTTGCCCACGGCACCATACTATCAAACGGCGCTCAATGTGGGCGCCGTCTCATTTTACAGTCCAAACTTCCCAGCGCCCGTGCACTATTGCTGGACTCTTGCAAACCACCACCTTGACCTGTTAACCTGTAGGCTGTACTCAGCCTCATTCCCTCCGCTGGCAATGGCTTCATTGCCCTGGATGTTGGTGCATTGGACCTCTGGAGGTGCTTGATGACGTACCAGCAGTTGATATTCGGCCTCGAGCAATTCTGGGCCGACTACGGATGTCTGATTATGCAGCCGTATGACTGTCCGGTGGGTGCGGGAACGATGTGTCCGGCCACGATCTTGTGGGCGCTTGGTCCCGAGCCAACCCAGGTCGCCTACGCCCAGCCCTCTCGCCGTCCCAGCGACGGTCGCTATGGCGAAAACCCCAACCGCTTTCAGAAGCACATGCAATTCCAGGTGCTACTGAAGCCCTCGCCACCGGACGTGCAGGAAATCTATCTTGCGAGCCTCCAGGCAATCGGCCTTGATCTGACCAGCCATGACATCAAGTTCGTCGAAGACGACTGGGAGGCTCCGACGCTGGGCGCTGCCGGTCTCGGCTGGGAGGTCCGCCTCGATGGCATGGAGATCACACAGTTCACCTATTTTCAGCAGGCCTGCAGTCTGCCCTGCAAGCCCGTGTCCGCAGAGATCACCTACGGCCTTGGCCGCCTTGCCATGCACTTGCAGGGCGTTGATGACTATCGCGACCTCAAGTACAACGACACCATCACATGTGGAGAGATCAAGTACGAGGAAGAACGGCAGTTTTCGATCTACAATTTCGAAGCCGCTGATGTTGGGATGCTGAGGCAGCTTTTTGAACTCTACGAGGCCGAGGCTTTGCGGCTGAACAAGTCCACTTTACCGCTGCCGGCGTATGACTATGTTCTTTACTGCTCACACACCTTCAATCTTTTGGAGGCCCGTGGCGCGATCTCGATTACGGAGCGACCTGGCATGATCGAGCGCGTGCGGAATCTGGCTCGGGAAGTGGGAAAAGCCTATGTCCGTCACCGCGAAGAGCTCGGCTTCCCGCTCTTGGAGTCTTAATCGCTTGTATGCTGCTACCCCTTTTCCGGCTCGTGGGGTACGCACTCATCCGGAGTGGCTGAGGCCGAGGGTGAAGGACGAATACCATCCCGAACCCAATATCTGGAAACGGAGCATCACACATGCCTGACTTGCTATTTGAAATAGGGGCCGAAGAGATGCCGGCCAACGTCGTACTACCCGCACTCGACCAGATGGCACAGATGATGGGGGAGGGGCTGGACGGGCTGCGGCTGTCTCACGGGGAGATTGCCACCTATGCCACGCCCCGCCGCTTGGCGGTATTGGTCAGCGATACCGCTCATCGGCAGCCCGACCGGGAAGTGGAATACAAGGGCCCGCCGGCGGAGCGCGCATTTACTGATGACGGCGATCCCACAGATGCAGCATTTGGTTTTGCCAAGGCCCGCGGCGTTGACGTAAAGGACCTGGCCGTCAAGGAAACCGACAATGGCGTGTTCGTGTCTGTAACCGTCAAGGAGGAGGGCAGACCGGCTGTCGAAGTGCTGCCCGAAATGCTGACAGAGATCATCGGTGCGCTCGACTTTCCGAAGACGATGCGCTGGGGCAGCCTCGATGTACGCTTTATTCGGCCGATACGCTGGCTTGTCGCTATGCTGGGCTCTGAGGTCATCCCTATCGAGATCGCTGACCTCGAAAGCAGCCGGGTAACGTGGGGGCATCGTGTGCTCAGTCCCGAGCCGGTCGAACTGCCAGACGCTGCCGATTATTTGGGTGCGCTTGAGCAGGCCCATGTCATCGCCGACCACCGACTGCGCCGGCAGATAATAATCGAGCAGGCAGAGGCCGTTGCTGTCGAAGTCAACGGCACGGCTGTCTTGCATGACGAGATTGCTGAGGAGAACAATTTCCTGGTGGAGTGGCCCTTGTGCATCCTCGGTAGCTTTGACCAACGTTACCTTGAGTTGCCGGACGAGGTCATCGCCACGGTAATGGAAAAGCACCTGTCGTATTTCCCGGTGGCTGCAGAAAGCGGCGCATTGATGGCGAGGTTCATCGTTGTTGCAAATATCGCAGAAGGTGCGGCCGACATGGTGCGGGCCGGCAACGAAAAGGTCATTGGACCCCGGTTGGCCGATGCCGAATTCTATATTCAGGCCGACACCAAGATAACGCCGGAGCAATCACTGGACAAGCTCCGCCGCGTGACCTTTCTGGAGAATCTGGGCACACTCTATGACAAGACCATGCGCCTGCAGATTCTGGCTAAATGGCTTTGCGAGCGTATCGGTGCTGATGAAGCCGAACTGGCGACGACACAGCGAGCGGCTTTGCTCAGCAAGACCGACCAGATCAGCCAGATGATTGGTGACACCAAGCTGGCCGGACTGCAGGGCACCATCGGGGGATACTACGCCCTTGTCGCGGGCGAGGACCGTACCGTTAGCCAGGCCATCGCCGAGCAGTATATGCCGATCGGCGCCGACAGTGCATTGCCGGCAAGCATGGCCGGTGCGCTTCTGGCCGTGGCTGACAAGATTGACAATCTCGCCTCATCGTTTTTCGTAGGCGCTGAACCCAGCGGCACCAAGGACCCGATGGGTTTGCGCAGACAGGCCCACGGCATTATCGCGATATGTATGGATCGCCGGATGCACTTCTCACTCGATGACATTATCAGCCTCGACATGGGCCTTCTACCCGACCTGCCCGACGAGCAGATGCCTGACATCGCCGAGGCGGCAGCTCGCCTGAAGGTTTTCATAGCTGCTCGTATTGAGAACTTCCTCCAGGCCGCCGAGGTGAGTTACGACGTCATACGAGCTGTGCTCGCCACCTCTTGGGATGACGCTGTCGACATAATTGAAAGGGCCGAGGCGCTGACCACGATCCGCGCCGAAGACAACGAGTTCGAACCCGCTGTAGATACTGCCACCAGGCCCGCAAATATCGTCCGACCTAGTGATCTACCCGCAGACGTACAGGTAGATGCCAAGCTGTTCGTCGAGCCGATCGAGCAGCATCTATGGGACGCATATCAGGAGTGTGCCGAGCAAGTTGTGGCCGCGCTCAGCGACAGATCGGACTACCTGGCGGTCTGGGAGGCGCTAAAAGGGCTGCGCGAGCCGATAGACGATTATTTCATACAAGTGATGGTCAATGTCGAGGACGAGGAGCTACGCACCAACAGACTAGCCGTCATGAGAGAGCTCGATCGGCTGTATCTGCGCCTCGCTGATTTCAGCGAAATCGTCCAGTAGCCTGCATTATTTGCCTCACCGTTGTCGTTCTCCCATCTCCCGCCGGGAGAGGGGAATCAAAGGGGTGAGGGCGCCGTCGCCGTTCGGATAGGTAATAGACCATGATGGACATCAGGCAACGCCTCGAGCAGCTTGAGCGGGATAAGTTGTCTCCCTACGCAGCACTGAGCGCCGCATCTGCAGGTCGGCGGAGGCCGGAGAGCCCTTGCCCGGTGCGCACCTGCTACCAGCGCGACCGCGACCGCGTCATTCACCTGTGCCACGCCTTCCGGCGCCTGGCGCACAAGACGCAGGTCTTTATCTCACCGCGCGACGACCACCTTCGCACGCGACTTTCCCACACGCTCGAAGTTTCGCAGATCGCACGTACAATAGCCAAGGCACTGCGGCTGAACGAGGACCTTACTGAGGCCATTGGTCTGGGCCACGATGTCGGCCACACGCCCTATGGGCATTCCGGCGAGGCGGCCCTCGATGAGGCATACCGCCGCTACGACGCTGGGGCATCATTCAAGCACCACGAGCACAGTCTCAGGGTCGTGGACGAGCTGGAGCGCGACGGGGAGGGCCTGAACCTCACCGCCGAGACGCGCGAGGGCATTGTACTGCACAGCAAGGGCGACGCGGACCTCGCCAAGGTATTCGCCGCTGAGCGCCAGGGAACGCTCGAGGCCCTGGTCGTGTGCGTATCCGACCGGATTGCGTATCTCAACCACGACCTGGACGATTGTCTGCGCGCTGAGCTGATAACACCGAACGACCTGCCCTCCGACTTGATGGAAACGCTGGGACGGACCCACAGCGCCCGCGTCGGCACCATGGTCGAGGATGTCATCAAGCACAGCCTTGACGCGCCCTGTCTGCGGATGAGCGACGCTGTGCTGCAGGCCACCGATGAACTCAAGCGCCAGATGTTTGAGATCGTCTATTGGCGCTCGGAGTTGCGCGAGGAGCGCGAGAAGGTCGGTGGCATCATTGGTCGCCTGTTTGATCTCTACATGTCAAACGATGCAGCGCTTCTTGAAGCGTGCGGTGATGTCCCTGATGATGAGAAAGGCCGCGCACGCCTGGTTTGCGACTACATTGCCGGCATGACCGACCGCTTTGCCTCCCAGCAGTACACAGACCACTTCCTGCCCTCCAGCTTTCCCTTCTAACCCGCGCGCTTTCTCGCCGCATGGCCCGGCCTATCGCCCTCGCCCAAGAACCCGATGCATGCTTAATTTTTTCTACTTTGCATGCAAAGTAGATTTCCTCACCCCTAGCAACAAATGCGGTAGTATCAGGGCCTCGTGGCGTTCGCGCGGATTTACTCCCCTAGAGCAAATCGCCGATAAACACCGTTTTGCTCCCCTTCAGTAAGCGCTTACTGAGGGCAGCAAATCATTTGCCTGGGGGTATCCTGAGAACCATAGTGGGGTCAGGGGAGGGGGGATGGGAGGCTACTCGTGTTCGTAACCCAGCTTGTGGAGGTGCTGCATGGCCTCATGCGGGGTCATTCGTGTGATCTTGGCGCCACCGGGGGGCAACATCTCCGACAGCGTGCACAATTGCAGTCCGCGAGCAGCGGCTCCTTGTAGAATCAGCGGTAGCGCCTTGAAGCTTTGCATGCTGCCCTGGTGCATCAGCATGATACTGCCGGCGTGCAGGCCCCGAAGCGCATTCGCGGCGATTATCTCGGGCGCGGGCTTGAGCCAGTCATCGGCGTTGTTGGTCCACATCACCAGAGTGTGCCCCGATGCCGCCAGGGCTTGCAGGCCCGGCTCGCTGATGCGGCCGCCGGGCGGACGGAAGTAGGTCGTGGTCATGCCTGTCAATCGCGCAATGACCTCCTGACAGGCAGTAAGTTCGCACAGCATCTCGACGCTGCTCAGTTCGTGCGCACGCGGATGAGAGTAGGAGTGATTGGCGATCTCGTGGCCCTCCCGCGCTATACGGCGGACGAGCTCCGGGTATTCCTCCGCTTTCTCGGCGACCAGGAAAAAGGTCGCATGAACGCGGTAGTGACGCAGCACGGCCAGCATCAGGGGCGTGGTGAGCGGGTGCGGGCCGTCATCAATGGTTAGCGCCGCCATACCGTGGGAGCCAGTGACGCCGTTGAGGATACTCACGCGGGGGTGGCCGGCTCTTGCAAGACGCGCCTGCGCCGTGCGTATGAGCTCGTTCCACTGGTGTAGCATTGTCTCGGCGTCATAGGCGCTTGCGGGCAGCGGGCGTAGTCCACCGGCAACGCCGTCTGCGCCCGCGTACCGCAGGTACGTCGGGTCCAGACGCACCAGGCCGAGCCTGGCTAAAACATGCGGCGCGGTGCGCGGCTCGTCTATGGCGCGGTAGAACTGCTCGCGGGTAGCAGAAACCGAGAACACCGGCAGATGATCGTAGTCGTGCGTCCCATTGGCAGGGACGACCGCCCATAGGTCCAATGATTGCACTTGCGGATCGAGTCGAAAGCCGGCCGCCAGCGCGCTGACGGCATCATCCTGCAGGGCTTTGGCATCAAAGCGCCGATCCCGCTTATCGCCGGCCTGCAGCTTGAGCAAACCCATGACCTGATTCCTGTACGAGCCCACCGCGATCCTCAGGATGTCATGGCGCAGGTTGAGTGCAAGCAACTGCCGCGCGAGCCGGCCTTCCCACTCGGGCGCGTAGCCCTTGATGATGCACAGATTCCCCTTGCTCAGCGGCGTGGTAAGCTCTGCCGGCGGCTGATTGCGTATATAAGCAGAGAGTTGTGAGAGGCCAGCCGCGTGCAGATGCGGGCCGAGATGTGACAGTGTCAGCAGGGGATGGGCTGAGGGCGGACCGCTGTCCGCAAGTGCGGACGGAGCACTCGCAAGAGCGGCACCGATGAGGCCGCAGACAATCAGAATGCCGAGTTTTCTGCTATAGGGTGATGGCATA
>JALGTY010000110.1 GCA_029821145.1 Candidatus Zipacnadia bacterium | reverse complement strand
GTTGGCTGAATGGGCTAAGCAGATACTGAGCAGAGCTCAGGCCGAGCTACGCGTCTTGTGAATGATTCGGACCAGGGAGGTTCTCACAATGGAATGTCTCAGAGCATTACTCGTCGCTACGCTATGTCTGCTTGTCTTGCCAACCTTGGCAGCCGAGCTCTATGTTCCACCGCAGACGATCACCAAGCTGAAGACCTACTACCCGGATACAACGCTTGTGCGCGAGGGCCAAGCTGAATGCGTTATCGTCTATCCAGATAGGGACGGATACGCGGACCTGGCGGAGCAGGTCGCCTCAGCAATCAAGGCGGCGAGTGGTGCTGATGTGCCACTCAAGACCGCCAAGCAATACACCAAGGCCGACCGCGACACCAATCTCATCTGCCTTGGGCAGATGAATAACAGCAAGCTGGCCCTGGACCTGTATGTATGGCATTACACCGCCTGTGACGACTGGTGGCCCGGGCCGGAAGGCTACGTCGTGCGGACATGCTGCGATCCGTGGGGCAATGGCAAGAACGTGATGATGCTGGGAGGGATAGATATTGAGGGCGTGAAGCGCTCTATCGAGCAGTTCAAGCCGCTGCTCACGAAGGGCGACACGCTCACTATTCCACGCACCATCAAAGTGCACTTCAAGGACCTGGATGAGTATGGTGACCGCGTCGTGCCGGCATTTGTCGGGCGGTTCACGAAGGAGTTCGTCGAGGCGAAAGCCCTGCGCTACGGCCTCGAGTGGCAGCTCATCGCCTGCGCCAACTACTACTTCTTCACCGGCCGCGACGAATTCGCCGAGCTCTATGCCAAGATGCTGCGGCGCTGGTTTGATGAGTACTACAAATGGACACCTAAGCGTCAGATAACTACTCCCAAGTACAGGATCCCGAGCATTATTCTCTCCTACGACCAGATCGAAGAAAGCCCGCTGATACCCGATGATCTCAAGCTGGAGATGACCAATCTGCTGTATGACTATACCTCGCGCATGGGCGTGCACGGCCGCATCACCGGCCTCAAGCCCGGCATACTGAGCGGCGTTGGCCATCACGCTGTCTCCGAGTCGGTCATCTACGGCGCGCGGTATTTCAAGCAGTATTACCCCGACGCCGACTTCGAGCGCATAGACCAGGGCGTTGCCTCCGTAAGGATCGGTCAGGAGACGATCGCCAATTCCAACGGCTTCATTGACAATAATGGCGGCTATACCCGGTACTATCCGATGACCGCCACGAAGCTGGCACTGGCTATGGATAATTACGAGTTCTTCAGCTCCGGTGCCGCGCGCAAATGGATGGAGTATTGCACGATTATCAGGGACTCGTACGGGAAGTCCTTCATCGGTCGGCACGCGGCCTGGAGCATTGCAGCCTGGTACTACAAGGACCCCGAGTATGTCTGGTTCTACTGGTGGCCCGACGAGCAGAAGTACCCATATCCCGAGTGCGTGAAAAGCGGCTGGTACATAAGCGGCTGGAGCTACCTGCCCAATATCCAGGCCAAGCAGCCCGATGCCGTCAAACAGTTGCATTACATGACGGTGCATCCGACCAACTACGAGCAGATTAAGGGCCAGGGCCGTTTCGTTAATGTCCCCCGGGAGCACACCTTTCACCAGCTTGCCATGCGCGAGGGCTTCGAGCCGGATGACCAGTACCTGCGTCTCGACGGCATCAATGACGGCATTGAGAACGGTGGTGACGGCAATGCCATTGTCTGGGCGACCGATGGCGGGCAGTGGCTGACAAAGGCCGGTCAGTGGGGCGGTGGGAGGAACATGAAGTACCAAACCACGTGCCTGGTGCTCAGGGATGGGCAGATGTGGGACAAGCTCGTGGCCTTCTGCGACCTGCAACTGGCCTCCGACCTGCCCACAAGCGCGTTCGTTCGCAGCGTAATGCACGAATACGCCGGCATGAACTGGGCCCGCAATATCGCCTGGATCAAAGGTAAGTACTGGGTGATATTCGACCAATTGCAGGTGCTGGAGCCGGCCGATTACAGCATCCTGTGCCAGTGGATGGATGGCGGAGACACCGTAGATGACCAGTACCGCACAACACGGGCCGAGCAAGACCACACCTTCGTGCTGCAGGCCGCCGGCGGCAGCAAACCTGTCATCACCAGGCTCAGCGACGGCCGACCGATAATTCGCCAGGCACTCTACGGGCAATTGACAGAAAATGACGAGCCGACCTTCGCGCACTTGATGTACGGTCACCAAAAGGACCTGCCGCACGACTACTCCATCAAACGCCTCAGCCAGAACATATGCCTGATCACCGAACCTGACCGGCAGGTGCTTGTTGGTGTTGCACCACTTGGCAGGCCCGCTGAGCCGATGGACCTGGGGACGCAGATGCAGGCAGCCTGCACCATGTTCGCTCTGGCTCCGGATGAGGTCTGTTTTGCCGGCCTGACCAGCTTCGGCGGTGACGAGCCGATCCTGCAAGCCGACAAGCCGATTGACCTGTCAATTGACCTGAGAACCGGCATGGTCACTATCAACGCCACAGAGCCGACCGAGCTGCAAGTCGGTGGCCTACTCACTGGCAGGGACGTCGCGGCCAACCTTCAACTTGAGGCGAAAAAGCACGAGATGCCCGTCAAGACCGACACGACGGCCTTTGCAGCGTTGGCCGCAGCCGTACGCGATATCATCACGCAAGCGGCAAAGATGGCTCCTGGATCTGTGGAGGTCCAGCGACCCGAGTACTCCCACAAGCTGCTGCAACAGTGGGCCTTCCAGGTGCCTGAAGGCGATGATATTTCCGTCCGCACGCTAGAAAGCGCCGATCTCGACGGCGACGGGACCGCAGAAGTATTCGCCGGCACTGGCGACGGCCGGCTGTTTTGCATCAATCCCGATGGCAAGCAGCGCTGGGAGTTGGCGCTTGAGCCTGGCAGTGAGGGCAAGAGCGCCGTCAACGACGTGACGGTGGCGGATCTCGGCGACGGCCCGCGCGTGCTGGTCGCCAGTGATGACCAGTATCTGCACTGTCTGGATGCAGCGGGCAAGGAACTATGGAAGTTCACCGGCACGGGCATCGAGTGCACCAACCAGGCTCCCGGCGAGTTGGGCATCGGCCGCTACATCGAGGGCGACGGCGAGATGATGGTCGTAGAGGCCGCCGACCTCAATGCTGACGGGACTAAGGAGATAATCGTCGGCTCGCGGACCTTCATGCACGGCAACCGCCGCGTGTTCGGCACCATTTGGTGTCTCGATTCGTCTGGGAGCCTCCAGTGGCATTTATACCAGTCGGGCGGCTGGATTACCAGTATCTCCGTAGTTGATGGGAATGGTGACGGCCAGATGGAGATACTATTTGGCACTCGCGGCGGGCCCTATGGACGCTCCACGTATGTGTGTGACAACCAGGGCAAGCTCATCGTGCATCACGGCGGGCCATACGGGGAGAAGTACGTCAATGCCGGCCCGGTAGGCGCAGACGGCGCATTGCGCATCTTGCGGCTCGAGCACCGCGATGGCACTCTCAATGTTTACGATCCCGCCGACAAGTATCGGCAGAAATGGGCCTACCGCGCCGGCGGCTTGTCGGCTGTCGGCCCGGAGGTTACCGACCTCAATCGAGACGGCGCGGCCGAGATACTCGTCGGCTCTGACGCCGGCAATCTGTTTTGCCTGAATGAGGCCGACCAGCCTCTGACCTGGCGTGTGAATCTGGCCGAGCCGCTCAGCGCCATCGGTATTGCTCAACTTGCCGGCAATGCCTCGCAGGTCCTTGTCGGGACAAGCATGGGCGGCATCCACATCGTATCAGGTGACGGCACGCCACTGGCACGCACTGAACTGTCCGGCGATCCGATCAGCTACCTGACCTCAGCCAAACTCGACGGCGCGGGGCCGGAATCTCTGATAGCGGCCACCAAAGGCGGCAGCCTGGCAGCACTCAAACTTCAGTAGCATCTGGACCGTCCAAGCAAATCGGTCCTTGGCGGACAGGACGTGATTCGCGGTGAAGTTGTGGAACAGCAATCCGAAATGGCCGTGGGCCCACGACGACGACATCAGCAAGTACATTGACGTGCCCGACTGGTGGCTGGTCGGGTACGAGGAGGTCCGCGGGTTCTTACGAGGCCTGACGAAGGGGCGATTCTCAAGTGTCGGCAAGAGCGCCGGCGGCCGGGACCTCACCGTAGTCTACTACGAACCGAAGAGCCCGCAGCGCACGGTGTGTGTTGCAGGCGGTACGCACGCCACCGAGACCGAAGGGATAGCCTCGATCACGAACCTGATGAGGGTCTTCGAGGCGGGCCATGATCTTCGCGGGCAGAAATGGCCGGCATTTCAGCGAGTCGCGAAACAAGTCGGCTTCTACCTGATGCCCTTCTACAATCCCGACGCCACCGCGCGCCTGATTGTCAAGAGCTGCGTGGGCATGCCGATAGACGTGGTCAACATGCTTCACGTCGGGTTCTGGAAAAACCGCAAGATGCTCAACTACAAGCGCGTGTTCGGGCCCTGGACTCCCGCCTCGGACCTGAGTGACAGGCTGGACCGCATGGGCTATCTCGGCTCGCGGCACAACGACGCCGGCTGTGACATCAACCGCCCCGCTTCCGGCAGGAAGGCGACGGCGGTCGAGACGATGCAGATGCGCACCTACCTCAAAGCGAACAGCATTGACTGCTACATGGATCTCCATTCCCATAGTTCGCCGCCGTGGCTGGGCATGTGTCCTGCCGAGCACATGAAGGGAGACCACGCGCAACTGGCGAAGCTGCAGCAACTGACCCGGAAGAAGACGAAGCAGGCAGGCGGCCCGGAACTCGTGCTCGCCCAGCAGGACGACAGCCGCTGGTTCAACGGCCATTTCTTCCCGCATAATCTCGGTATCTACGCCTTCACGTATGAGGCGATGGCGGGCTTCAAGGGCAACTACCCGGATGACAAGCCGTGGGAGGAGATCTGGCTGGCGAATGCGTACAACGGGATGTACACGATCCTGGGCCTCGCACAGGCGCTGCTGAAGGTACCGTCGCCGTGGAAATGACGTAGCCCATGGACTATGATACCGCGATAGCATATCTGGACAGCCTGGTGAACTATGAGCGCACCGGCCTCCGGAGCCAGTTCGCCGACGAAGTCAGGCTGGATACCATTCGCCGGCTCTCCGAACTGCTGGGCAATCCGCACGAGCAGCTCGCAGCCGTGCATATCGCCGGCAGCAAGGGCAAGGGGTCCGTCGCAGCCACGGTCGAAGCCATTGCCCGCGCCGGCGGCTACCATACCGGGCTTTTCACCTCCCCCCATATTGTCTCTCCTCGCGAGCGCATTCGGATAGATGGCGAAATCATTTCCCGCGATACTCTAGTCAAGCTGGTGGAGATCGTGAAGCCCGCGGTGGAGCAGATACGCGCCGAAGGCACCCCTTCTCCGCCGACGTTTTTCGAGGTCTATGCGGCAATGGCGTTCGTGCATTTTGCCGCAGAGAAGGTGGACCTGGCGATTCTTGAGACCGGTCTTGGCGGCCGTTTCGATGCCACCAACATCGTCAACCCAGTCGTCTGTGCGATTACCACACTGGGCCTCGACCACACCGAAATACTTGGCGATACCATCGAGCAAATTGCCTTCGAGAAGGCCGGTATTATCAAGCCCGGCGTGCCGGTGGTGGTTGCCGACAATCCAACGTCAGCTATGGAAGTGATAGGCAAGCGTGCTGCGGAGGTCGCAGCACCGCTCATACCAGCCCCGCAGGTCGTGTCAAGCACACCGCCTGAGCGTCTGCCTGTGCCGGACGCCGACACGCCCCTGCCGAGGCCGTTGCAGACCGTGGTGGTGCGGCGCGACGGGGAAGAGCTCGCCGTACAGTTGGCTCTACCGGGCGCACACCAGGCGGCAAATGTCGCAACGGCCGTCGGTCTCGCCGAGGTGCTTTCTACGGCGGGGTATGAGCGGATAGAGGATGAAGCGGTTCTCACTGGCGCGCGCACGGTCAAATGGCCGGCGCGGCTTGAGATTATCCAGGCGCGTCCGTGGGTGGTGCTCGACTGCGCTCACAACCCGCAGTCGGCACAGGCGCTGGCCGAGGCCTTGCCGGGTCTGATAGAATATGACAAGCTCATAATAGTCCTTGGCGTCTCGGCCGACAAGGATGCCGCCGGCATCGCGGAGGCACTGGCTCCGATAACCGATATCGCCGTATTGACCCAGGCTGCGATGCCACGCGCGCTACCCGTGCAGGAATTCCGGGCAGAGACGGCGCAATATTGGTCTGAGCACCATGCCGCAGCGACCACCGATAAAGCGTTGGCCATGGCTCACGATGTCGCCGGCCCGCGTGATTGCATTGTGGTCACCGGTTCATTCTTTGTGATAGATGAGTTCTTGCAATTCACAGGTAGGGCGACCGTATAACTCTGACACGGAGGGCGAGAAGATGGATACGAATACCCGAAAGGAAATCCTCAAGCGCGGTGGAACGAGTATCGCCTGGCAGGGCGAGCCACACCTCGGCGGCGACTACGGTCAGGAAGAGATAGACGCCGTCGTCAACTGCATCGAAGCCTCGACGGCTTATAACGTCGGCTTCGGCTTCATGATGGAGGAGATTATTGACTTCGAAGCAGCCTTCGCAGACTACTGCGACACCAAGTACAGTGTCAGCATCAACGGGGCCGGCTCCGGTCTGGACATGGCAATGATGGTCCTGGAACTGGAGCCTGATGATGAGGTCATTGTCTCGGCGCTGAACTTCAAAGCCGCTCCGATGGCGGTAATCGGCCAGGGGGCAAAGCTGATACTGTGCGACTGCGATCCCCGCACCTTCCAGGCCGATCCGGCCGATGTCGAGAAGCGCATCACCAAGAACACCCGCGCCATCTTCCCGGTGCACTTCAACGGGATGTCCGCGCCGATGGATGACCTGCTCGAGGTCGCCAGCCGCCACCAGCACCACAAGCACGGCGAGATACAACTCATCGGTGATGCGGCCCGCGCTCTCGGCGGCGGCTACAAGGACACCAAGATCGGCAAGAAGGGCCTGATGACCGTATTCAGCTTCCACACGATGAAGAACATGACCACGCTGGGCGAGGGCGGGGCAGTCACGACCGACGACGACCACACCTACGAGTATCTGCGGGGCATCCGTCAGTTCGGCAACGAGACCAGCGGCTGGGGCACGAATTACAAGATGACTCGCGTGCAGGCGGCAGTGGGCCTGGTGCAGTTGAGCAGGCTTGATGACTTCATCGCCCGCCGGCGTGCGGTTGCCGCGGCACGCAAAGAGATGCTCGACGGCATTCCGCACCTGACTGTTCCATACGAGCCGGATGACGTCACCCACAGCTACTACCTCTACACGCTGCTGGTGCCGCAGGACTGGGCCGGCGACAAGCGCGACAAGCTCATGGAGCTTCTGCGCGAAGAGTACGGTGTGGATACGGTCGTCGCCAACCCGCCGGTCAACCAGATACCCGGCGTAATCGCAGAGGCGACCAAGGGCCAGCAGATACCGGTTTCCGAGGAGCTTGGCGCGCGACTGTTCTGTGCGCCGATCCACCCGATGATGTCGCAGGAGGACAACGAGTACATCTGCGCGGCGCTGTGGGACGCGGTCGAGAAGATGAGCTAACCCGTACCATTCCCCAAGCCGCAGGTCGGGCTTTCTAGCCCGACAGGCTTGCCTTTTCTTGTATTGGGAGGGGCTTACCAAGCGACTGGCCCGGCCGTTTACATAGGAGTGATACTGATGGCAGATGAGAAGATGCGGGTACTGGGCGTCGGGGCGCACCCCGATGATCTGGAAATACTTGCCGGCGGGACGCTCGCAAAATACGCCGCCCAGGGCCATGAGGTCTTTATGGCGGTGGCCACGGACGGCAGCGCCGGTCATGCCGTGATCCCGCCCGACGAACTGGTCGAGATCCGCAAGCAGGAGTTGCACGCCTCGGCGGAAACGATCGGTGCGCAGGTGCACTGGATCGGCGAGCCGGATGAATTCCTGTTCGAGAATTACGCAACGCGCATGAAGTTCATCGAGGCCATCCGCTGGGCCAACCCGCAGGTCATCATCACTCACAATCCGGACGATTACCACCCCGATCACCGTGCCACCTCGCAACTGGTTTTCGGCGCGGCGTTCGTGGCCACCATTCCCAACATCCAGACCGGCACTCCGCCTCCGGACGGCATGGCCGCGATCTTCTACATGGACTCTTTGGCCGGCGTCAACTTCCAGCCCGAGTTCTCAGTGGATATCACGGACACCTATGAGAAGAAGATCGAGATGATGAGGTGTCACGACAGCCAGGTCACGTGGCTTTTGGACCACGATGACATTGACATACTCGACTTCATTGACGGCGTTGCGCAGATGCGGGGGTTGCAATGCGGGGTCAAGTATGCCGAGGGTTTCCGGGCGGCGTGGGCCTGGCCGCGGATACGCCCGGAGAACTTGCTGCCGTAGAAGAACGCCGTTGCGCTGCTCAGAACGATAAGGCCACGACCTGCTTGGGTCGTGGCCTTTTGATTCGTTCTCTATGCCGCCGCTCAGATGAGGCTGGTGCTAAAGTAGCGCTCGGCGCGGTCGGGCAGCACGGTGACCACGTTGCCGTCCCGGTGGCGCCGCGCGACTTCTATGCCGGCCCACACATTTGCCCCCGAGGAGGTACCCACAAGCAGGCCCTCCACCCGCGCCAGCTTGCGGGCCATCGCGATGGCGTTGTCATCGGTGACCGTGACCACTTCGTCAATCAGATCAGTGTCCAGGATCGGGGGGATGAAGCCGTCGCCGATGCCCTGGATCTGGTGGAGCCCCGGCTCATCGCCCAGCAGCGCCGCCACACCCTCCGGCTCGACTGCCACAACGCGGATGGCGGCCTGCTTCTGCTTCAGGTAGCGACCGACGCCGGTGAGGGTGCCACCGCTGCCAACACCGGCTACAAATGCGCCGATATCGCCAGCCATCTGGTCCCAGACCTCGACGGCAGTGGTCTCGAAATGGCACGCCGGGTTAGCCGGGTTCTCGAACTGCTGTGGCATGAAGAAGCCGGGCTGCGAGGCCAGCTCTCCGGCTCGCGCAACCGCTCCCGAAATATTCTCATCCCCCGGCGTCAGCTCCAGCTCCGCCCCCAGCGCCCGGATTATCTTCTTGCGCTCCTCGCTCATATTCTCCGGCATGCAGATGATGACCCGGTAGCCCTTCTGAACGCCCACCAGCGCGATGCCGATGCCGGTGTTACCGGACGTCGGCTCCACTATCGTATCGCCGGGTTTCAGCACGCCGGTCTGTTCCGCGCACTCGATCATCTGAAGCGCAACGCGGTCCTTGATGCTGCCGCCCGGGTTCAGGAACTCGGCCTTCGCGAACACCGGCTGCTCTGTCACCTTACGCAGCCGCATCATGGGGGTATTGCCTATGAGCGAGAGGACGTTGTCATGCCACATGCCACAAACCATCACCTGTCGCAGAATTCGGCTAGCAATTCCGGCCATCTTAGCATGCGTTGCAGGCAAGCACAAGTGCCCGCGGGCTGGGGGTGCGAGTGCAGATTGTCGGCAGGGGAAGTTGGCTGGTGGTGGGAGCAGAAACGCCGTGCTTGCCGCAAAGGGCAGCCTGCACTTGCGGCGCGTGGCTCAGGCTTTCTAGCCTGAGTCGGCTACAGCATTGATCTGAACGACATTCACAGGCTGGGCTTCGACAAGCTCAGCCCCTACGGGAAAGACGCTGCTGCTTCTTACCCAGGGGACAGTCCCTAAACGGACAGTCCCCATCCACCAGCCGCGTATCATCAGGGTACTGTCCCTTTACTGACTGTCCCCTGGGTAAGAATCAGCAGCGGCTTGCCC
>JALGTY010000109.1 GCA_029821145.1 Candidatus Zipacnadia bacterium | reverse complement strand
TGCGCTTCCCCGCCTGCCCTGTAACCAAAAGCACCGCCACAGCCACCAGCGCCGCCACACCCACGCACCGCAGAAATCTGTCAAGCATCTGAAACACCTCCGTAGTGGACTCACGCGTAAGCGCGCGCGTGTATAGGGCAGCCCAGTGGCCGGCTGGCACCGCGGGAGCTTTCTCGCCTCACGCGCGTGCGCGCCCGTGTTCTACGCACAGCCGGTCGCTGAGAATACAAAAAGCTCTTCAAAGTAAAAGCCATGACCGAAGAGTTGACGCGGCCAATGAGGAACGCCGACGCCAGGAACCTCAATGCCATGACCCTCTTCTCGACGGATACGCGAGGGTTGAACATAGAGGCTGATAATCCTAATGCTGTGACAATCTCTGCTCAATCTCATTCGCTAGCTCCTGGTTCAGCGCCAGGGGGTCAAGCTGGACGCCCAGGATCGCATCGCACAACGGGCAAACATAAGCGATGCCATTCAGTTGAGGCTGCGAGCTAGTCCCGACGACCATTGGCTCGTATTTGACCGGTGACAAGAACGGCTTGTCGCAGTGCGGACACTTTGCCATCATGGGCCTCCTGTGGGCCTGTTTTCCGCAGATCCATTTCACTCCAGGATCGCGGTGCGTGTCGAGCGTATTGTATCACATCTTGTGACTGCCTGGTAGGCGAAGCGCTGAGAGCGTGGCGTCAGGTGATTTCTTCGACTTTGGGGGCTGTTTTCTTGCCGCCGAAGCGTCGCGCGACCATTCTCAGCGCCGAGGACAGCTCCCGTACCTTGCGGATGGTGAACCCGGGGTCAAGCAGCCGGGGCGCTTAGGCATTCCTCAGGGCGTGCGGCCCGAGCTGCTTGTCTATGTCGGCCTTCTCCGCGCGCCGGGTTACTGTGTACTGCATCGCCGGCCGCGTTACTCCGGCTCAATATCTGCGAGCTGATCTGCGTTCTCGGCAACTTTGCAAAACGCCAGCGCGTGCTCTTCGATGACGGTCTTATCGAAGTGCTTAAACCACGGCACCCCCAGCACGCGGTTATACAGCCCTTCTGTTACGGGCAGGCTGCCCTCGGGCTGCCGCATATCGCGGTCGGAGTTGGCGATACGTGTAGGCTTACCGTGCCCGTAGATGTCGGCATCATTGAAAAGCGGGTGCAGGTGCAGCATTGGCCTCCTGTGGGGCGCAGCAGCCTGAACTCCCTCGGCCCTGACGGCCTCGCAGAATCTGTCCACGGAGAGGCCCCCGAGTTCCTCCGGCATGTAGAGCCCACGGGCTCCGAACCAGCCGCCCATATCGCTGCCCTCGTCCTTGGGAGGACAGTGCGCCCTGATGCCGGGAACACCTTCGAGCAGGCCCCAGAAGTAGGTCATGGCTTTGTCAATGTCGGCCATACGCTCGCCGTAATACTTAAGCTGGACTCTGCCGACAGCCGAGGAAAGCTGGTGCATCCTGTATTTGCAGCCGCCCCAGGGATAGCCGGCGTAAGGCACCAGTTCCGGGTCGGTGATGTATTTCTCCTGCAATTCTCCAGTCCAGCGGGTGGCGGCGGTGCGCTCGCGATGGCCCCAGGCGATGGCACGCTCCCAGATCGATCGGTCGTTGGTAATGAGCATCCCGGCCTCGCCGGCAGCCAGCGACTTGCCGGACATCAGCGAACATGCCCCTACATCGCCCAATGTGCCTACGAGTTGGCCCTTGTGGCGCGAGCCCTGCGCTTGCGAGAAGTCCTCGATGATCTTGAGGTCATGCTTGCGCGCCACCGCAATGATTCGGTCCATCGGCGCCGGGTAGCCGCGCATGTGTGCGACCATTATTCCCTTGGTTCGATCGGTGATACGGTGCTCGATGTCATCGGGGTCGAGACAGAGGGTGTGCGCCTCAACTTCGGCAAAGACCACCGTGGCCTGGAGGCTGAGGGCGGGGAGCGCTGAGGCCCAATAAGTCATGCTGGGGGCGATGAGTTCGTCACCGACCCCCAGCCCTATGCCCCACATTGCTGCCTGCAAAGCGGCGGTGCCGGTACTGTGGCCAAGCGCGTACTGCATCCCGTGCCAGTCGGCAAACTCCCGCTCAAGCTCGATGGTGACATCGATCCCTGACATGCCACCCCGGCGCAGCACTTCGAGTACGGCGTCTTCGTCCTCTTTTGTGATAATCGGCCAGGCAAAGATGTCACCCGGATCCGTCTGGGTCGCCTTTGGACCGCCGTTTATGGCGAGCTTATCGTTTTCGGCCATTTCTGCATCGCCCGCCGCGTTACTCCGGCTCGATATCTGCAAGCTGATCCGCGTTCTCGGCGACCTTCTTAAACGCCATGGCGTACTCCTCGATAATCTCCGGCCGGTAGTGCTTGAACCATGGGATGCCGTAGCAGGCCCGTGGCATGGCTTCCGTCACCGGCAGACTCCCCTCCGGCTGGCGCAAGTCGCGGTCAGAATTGGCGATCCGTGTCGGCTTGCCATGGCCGTAGATGTCCGCATCATTCAGTAGCGGGTGCAGATGCATCGGCCTGTTGATACCGGGGCCGGTGCTGCAGCCTTCGGCGGTCACGGCCTTGCAGAATACGCCGATGTCCAGGCCGTCGAGCTCTTCGGCCCTATACAGACCGCGTGATGCATACCACCCACCCATGGTGCTGCCTGAATCCTTCGCCGGCCTGTGGGCCTTCAGCCCCGGCACGCCCTCCAACAGATCCCAGAAGTAGTTCATTGCCTTCTGGACCTCTTCCATGCGCCCCCTGTAGTGCTTGAGCTGGACCCGGCCACATGCTGACGAAAGCTGGTGCATGCGATATTTGTATCCGCCCCAGGGCAGCCCTACGAACGGCGTCAGTTCGGGATCGGTGATGTACTTCTCTTCCAGCTCGCCGGTCCAGCGCGTTGCCGCGGTCCGCTCGTAGTGCCCCCAGACCATGCAGCGCTCCCAGAGTTTGCGGTCATTGGTTATAATCATGCCGCCTTCGCCTACGGCCAGCGCTTTGCCCGACATTACCGAGAAGGCGCCGATGTGGCCGATGGTCCCCACAAGCCTGCCCTTGTACAGCGCGCCGTGGGCGTGGGAGACATCCTCGATTACCTTGACATTGTGCTTCTCGGCGATCTCCATAATCGGGTCCATGTCCGCGGGATGCCCACAGTAGTGAACCGGAACAATCGCCTTGGTGTGCTCGGTGATGCGGTGTTCGATGTCATTGGGGTCGAGGCACAGCGTGTCGGGGTCAACGTCGCCGAACACGATCGTGGCCTGCAGGCTGAAAGCGGGGAGATTGGTTGCCCAGTAAGTCAGGCTGGGCCCGATGATCTCGTCCCCGACGCCGACGCCGCACGCCCACATCGCCGACTGTAGTGCCGCCGTGCCGCTACTGACGCCGAGCGCGTACTCGACGCCATGCCATTCGGCATAATCTTTCTCAAATTCCATCGTTACGTCCGTCCCCGACATTGCCCCACGCCGCAGCACCTCAAGTACCGCGTCTTCGTCCTCCTGGGTGATGATCGGCCAGGTGAACATGTCGCCTGGGTCTTTCGTCACGGACTTAGGTCCGCCCTTGATGGCTAGTTTTGCACCTTCTGACATTTCCTTCACTCCTATTTGGGGAATTGTCCCCAAGCATTCATGCTGACTGCTACTTCCAGTCATTTGTGCCAGTAACCTTCCGCCCCGCGATTATATTACCTTCAAATATCGGATGCAACCGGCGGAAAATTCTTGCCGCATCTTCGAACCCTATAGCAGGAACTTCCGCGCAATTGCAGAATCTAGAAGTAGTGTACAATCCTGCAACTGCGCTCAGGGGGAAATCGCCATGCGAGGAGCCGGTCGAGTCTTGCTCACAACCGCCATGATGGGTTTGCTGGTCATGTGCTTCCAGCCTGTCAGTGTCGCGGCCACCGCCGACCTGCTGGACGCTCTCGATGAGGGCACGGTCTGGGGCGAGTTCTATGGCACGGGCGAGCTCGGCGTAGATGCCACCATCGGCCGCAACCCGGGCGGGCCGAAATTCGTCAGCATCGCTCCGGGAACGCAGTTCTGGGCACAGCGGGGCGGCCGGCAAGGCCAGAGCACCCTGGGCTGGGTGCCGATAGATCTGTCGAAGAACGCCGTGGTTCACCTGCGCATCCCCACCGCCTGCACCAATATCAGCCGCCGCGCACCCACGCCCGAAGATGAGATGTTCCCCGAACCGTGTGCCGATGACCGCATGGCCAGACTGTGCACCGTTGTTCTCCCGGAACACGATGAGATAAGCGTGGTGCAATTGGCGGTCTGGGCCATCGCCAACAATCCCTCCCGCCGCACTCTCCAACGCCACGAACGGTATATGGTTGACGAGCAGATCACGCAGGCAGCAGCGCGGACCGCGGCATTTGAGAAGCTGCTTTCCTCCGCTGCGAAGCTGCTGGAGCGGGCCGACCTGAAGCCCGCCAAGTTCCGCATGTTCAGGTGACCCTAGCCGCTGGTCACTTTGGTGGCCGCGGCCAGGTCCACGCGGTTGAGTTGCCGGATGCCGGGGATTTGCGACAACAGTATGGTGAGAACGATCGCGATAATGGTGATGAAGTAGGACGCCGGGAAGATCACCGCCTCAAACTGCATCGTTTCGTTCTCCCAACTAGCCACCAGGACCTGGTTCAGTATGTAACCGAGCGGTATGCCCCCGACCAGGCCCAGCACGCCAACCAGCAGATTCTCCACGGTTATCAGCACGCCCACCGTGCGCCGTGCCATTCCCATGGCACGCATTGAGGCCAGTTCCCGCGTCCGCTCCACGATGTTGATGCTCACGGTGTTGTAGATGATCGCCAGTGCCAGTCCTGCACCCAGCGTGATCATGATGGCGATGAAGCCCAGATTGAGTTCCATCATCTCGACCAATTGACCGCGTGTTTTTCTGGAGTCTTCTACCGCGGCTACGTTCGGCACATCGTACAGCTTCTCTTTTATCATTTTCAGATGGTCGGTCTCCGCCAGCACCATCAAAGTTGTGACGGACTTCTTGGGCAGGCCCAGGTCACGCTCAAAAATGCGTCGCACGGTTGCGGCGGGAAGATAAACATGGGAGCCGACCGGCTGGCGGATGATCTCCCCTACCCTGACCGGCACTTCAATGTTGGTGTCCTCGTCGTTGAGGGCGAAGGCCAGCCGGATCACGTCACCGGTCTCGGCGTCGAGTTTTTTCCGGTTGGCCGCGCTCATCAGCACCGCGGAGCCGTGCACCTGTACGGCTCTGCCTTCGGGGCTAACCAGGGCCTGGAGGTGGGAGCCTGGCTCCAGGCCAACCAGCACGGTGTTGACAACGCGCTTGCCGCGCCGGAGCTCCACGGGTAGCGCCAGCGTAGTCTCCGTCTTTCTCACTCCCGGCCACTGAGCCACATGGAAGCCGATGGAGGCAGTCTGAGGCGGTATGAATGATGCCTGCAAATCGTAACGCTGAATCTGTTGTATATAGGTATCAATCGAATCGAACATTGCGTCCCGGATTGCCAGGGAAATGAGAATCAGACTCACGCCCATCGCAATGCCGATGGCTGTATAGAGCGTGCGGCGCCGGTTGCGGAATATGTTACGCAACGGGATTCGCCAGTAAAACGAAAGCCGGCCCAGAACCGGCAGCAGGCGCTCGATAAGCGGGCGCCGACCGACGGTGGCTACTTCTTCACGCAGCGCCACAGCCGGATCCAATAGTGCCACACGCCGGGACGAGAAATAGCCGGCAATACCGCAGCTAAGCACGCCTGCAGCCACCCCAACAACCACTGTCGGCCAATGCATTGGATTATGGATTACGGGGATGGCGAGGAAATTGAGGTAGTACCTCGTCAAGGCCAGTGACATGTATATTCCCGCAATGACTCCCAGGACGCCGCCCATACCGCCGCACAGCAGTGCATAGTACAAGTAATGCCAGGTGAGGGCCTTAACAGATACTCCGCTGGCACGCATGAAGCCGATCTGCCCGCGCTGGCTATTGACGATCCGCACCAGGAGGGTGTAGATCGTAAGCGAGGCGGAGAACAAGAACAGCAGCGGAAAGAAAACGGCGTTCTGCTTGAAGCCCTCCAGGTCCATCTGCAGCAAGTAGTTGGACGGCTGCTTTTTGCGCGGTACGGGCTCCTCCGCACCATACCTGCGCAGCATGGCGTGAGCGGTTGTCATCACGCGGTCCCGCTGACCCTCTTCTCCCCGTCCGCAGACGTTATTGACCATCCCCGACATCCCCAGCAGCCGTTCCGCTTGCCCCTGACGCACCCAGAATACGCCAAAAGTCGAGGGGGTGGGCATAAGGTATTGCTTTGACTGGATCGCATAGAGGTACTCAGGGCTGAGCGCGAGGCCGACGATGCGAAAGTCGGTGACTTCGCCATCTACGACCGGGTGAACGTAGTCGCCCACGCGCAGGCTGTGATGCTCCGCGAAGCTCCGCTCAACAAGCACCTCCCGCTTGTGCGCCGGCCCCAGGTACCGCCCGTGCAGAACCGTCACACCATTTACCGCCGCACGCCCGCTGTCCGGCAGCGAAATGATGCGAGCGATGACCTCCTTGGCATCCGCCACCGGCATTTCCAGTTCGACTTCGGAGACAATGCGCGGCTGCACACTGGTAATTCCGGGGACCTGCCGCAGCCGTCGGTCTATGCTATCGGGGGCTTGCTTGAGCGTGATCTCAAAGTCGGCGAAGTGGAGCATGTCGTAGTACAGCTCATAGGAAGCGCCGATGTTACGGTAGGACATCCACGAGCTCTGGTAAAAGCTGATGCCCAGCATTACCACAACGATCACTGCGATGAACTGCCACCGTGACTGCCAGATGTCCCGCAGGAGTTTTACATTTAGTAGGCTCACAGCCACGCACCTGTTGTCGCTCAGCCTGGCGGCGGACTATTGCGGTTATGCTCAACTGAGGCAACGCTTCCGCTTAGCAATCTGACGATCATTCCGGCGTCCCGGGCAATGCTCTCGTCATGCGTAACCAAGATCACCGTGGTATTCTCGCGCCGTGCCATGTCGTGGATAACGCCGAGGACCTGGCTGGAGGTCTCCTGGTCCAGGTTGCCGGTCGGCTCATCGGCGAGCAGCAGTTTTGGGCGTTTGACCAGAGCCCGGGCTATTGCCACACGCTGCTGTTCGCCACCGGAAAGCTGGCTGGGAAAATGGTTGAGATGCTCGCCGAGGCCCACACTTTGCAGCAGTTCGACGGGGTCCTGTGAACTGTTTACGAGATCGGCGATTAAGTGGACATTTTCGCGCGCCGTCAGCGTTGGCACCAGGTTGTAGAACTGAAACACAAAGCCCACATCAGCGCGCCGGTATTCCGTGAGCTGGTCCTCGGTCAAGTCGGTAAGGTCGTGGCCGGTGACGATGACCCGGCCTGAGGTGGGCGAATCCAGGCCCCCGATGATGTTCATGAGCGTAGTTTTCCCGGAACCGCTGGGACCCAGGAACACTGCGAATTCGCCCTCCGGGATGGTCAGCTCGACATCTCTCAGGGCACGGACTTGGACCTGCCCCATATCGTAGGTTTTGGAGACCTTGTCCAGTTGTACGGCGTCGCTGCCGGCCGCCATTTACCTGGTCGCCTCGAGCTGCGTATTGGGACTTTCTGGAGCTTGCTTGACAGACACCCGTGCGCCGTCGTGCAGTTCGTCTTTCCCGGAGACCACAACCACGTCCCCCTCGCTGAGGCCGCTGGTAATCTCTGTCTGCGTGTAGTTGCTGAAGCCGGTTTCTACAACCGTCTTATGGGCGCGGCCCTCCCTCACCACATACACGTACTGCTCGGTAGCTTCCTCTATCACCGCGTCGGCCGCTACCAGTAGCGTGCTCGCTTTCAACTTCGCATCGGCTTCGATATCCACCGCCATACCCGGCTTCAGCAGCGGTGCGGCATCGGCGACCTGTATCTTCACCCGCACGATCTTCGCCTTGACCCGCCCGACGCCTTTGGACATGGCCGCCTCGCCGATACGCACTACCTCGCCCTCGAAGGTGCGATCCGGATAAGCCTCGCACAGCACCTGCATCGCCTGCCCCACCCGCACGCGGCTGATGTCCTCATCATCAACCTCGGCGATCACCCAGACATCGCTGTTGTTCACAAGGAGCAGTATCGGTACCTGCGGGCCAACAATCTCGCCGGCCTCCGTCAGCTTCCTTACCACCACGCCGTCAACAGGACTGGTGACGATGGTATCGGAAAGATGACTGCGGGCGGCGTCCAGAGCTGCAGCGGCGCGCTTCTGTTCGGCTATGGTGGCATTGAGTCTCTGCACCGCGGCCGTCACCGTCGAGCGGGAGGCCAAAGCAGCGCGTTGTTGGGCCTGCGCCATTGCCAGGCGCTGCTCCTGGGTGCGCAGGTCCTCCTCACGAGTCCCCTCACGCAGCATGTCGGCATATTGTCTGCTTTCCACCAGCACTGCTTTGCTATATTCAAGCTGTGCCCTGGCCGCTTCCAGCTCCTTCCGCTGCACCTCCACTAATCTTTCGGCCGCTTTAGCTTCCTCGACGCGACTGCGGGCCGATTTCACTCGGGCCTGAGCCGTGGCCAGGTCTTCTTTACGCACCCCTTCCACTACCAGATCCAGAGCTTCCGCAGCGGCCTTCTCCTGCGCCCTGGCTGCCAGCATCGCCGCCTCAGCATTATCGAGGTCCGATTTCGACATCGCTCCCTGGGTGTGGAGGCGCTTGGCCCTGTCGTACTGCAGCTTCAGATTATGGCTTTCAGCGGCAGCGGCATCCTTCGCCGCGCGCGCTTGCTCGATTTCCTGAGGCCGTGCACCTGCGTGTGCTTTGTCGAGTTGGGCTTCAGCGCCAGCCAGCTCACCTTCCGCCATCCGTATTCGTGCCGCCGATGACTCCTGCATCTCCTGCAACGCGATGCGAGCCGCTTCAACGCCCGCTTCTGTGGCTCTTACTTCCGCCTGCGCAGCTCTGACGGTAGCCTCGGCCCGTGCTATTTCCTGCTCACGGGGACCGTGTCTGGCCTTGTCCAACTGCGCGTGTTCCATGCCAACGGTGGCCCTCGAGGCATCAATTTGAGCTGCTGATTGGCCCCGCTGCAAGTCCACCTCCGCAGATGCGACCTTCACCTGAGCAACCGCCGCATCGAAAGCCCCGCGTGCCTCTGCCACCCGAGCGGCCGCCTTCTGGTCGGTCACGCGCCCCAGGATCTCCCCCACACTCACCGCATCCCCTTCGTCAACGAATAGCTCCGTCAGTGTCCCGCCGGCTTCGGGGGCTAACCTGACCTCGATGGCCTCGACTACGCCGTCGGTCGAGAGCGGTGCGAAGAGCGGCGCTTTCTCAGCGACCGCCACCTCCACCGCAATGCCCGCAAAATGCAACTGAACCCGCCATACGACCAATGCAGCGAGCACCAACACGCCCACGATCATCACTAACCGTTTGTATCGCATCAGTAACCGCCTATCAGTTCAACTCAGTGCGCCGAAAATTATGTCGGACACTATGAAGGAGTCAACAGCAGCCGAGACCAACGATACATTAGTCACCGACCGGCAGTTCACCTCCGTGGGAGGGCAAAGCAATTCCTCGCGAGGGCTGTCTGCCATTCAAGCGGGATTGGTGAATAATGAAGAGTAATCACTCACCTTGTGGCCTGCAACGAAAATGGACATGCAAGGATCCCTGCCCTCTGGGTTTGTTAGAGTTGCACGGCCCTTTTCGCTAGTCTTCCTGGACGACAGGCTTCCTAGCCTGTCGAGGCATCTCCAAAGAGCAACGGCATGGACAGGCAGGGATGCCTGTCCTCCAGGATGAAGTTATTGGGGGCAAGTCGCCACCTGCTGCTGCGCCTGCTCCTGAGGAGTTACAATGAAGACATACATAGTGACCGACCTCGAAGGCGTCGCCGGGGTTTATCAGTGGGAGAATCGGGACGATCAGAGCCTCGAAAACATGGAGCGCCGACTTCGCCAGCGACGCTGGCTTGCGGAGGAGGTCAACGCAGCCGCAGACGGTTTCTTCAGCGGCGGAGCGACAGACGTGTGGGTAAACGACGGCCATGGCGCCGGCTATACGATAGACATGTCGCTGGTGGACTCGCGGTTGCGTATCTTCCACGGTGGACAGCGGCCCGACTACTGCACCGGCCTGGACGAGACCTGCGCCGGATTGGCAAGCGTTGGCACCCACGCCAAGGCAGAGACCCCGCCCGGCAACCTCTACCACACCATGGGCCTGGGCATACGCAATTACTCGCTCAACGGCATCAGCGTTGGCGAGACTGGCTACCAGGCTTTCCTGGCCGGCCATTTCGGCGTCCCGTTCATCTTCTGCGCCGGCGACGCCCACGCGTGCAGGGAGATGGAGGAGCTGGTGCCCGGCTGCGTGACGGTCGCTGTCAAGGAAGGCCTCAGCCGGCTCTCAGCCAAGACCGTGCACCCGCTCACATCGCGCGAAATGATCCGCGAGGGCGCTGAAGAGGCCATGAAGCGAAGCAGCGACATTGCACCACTCACACTCGACCCGCCGATAGTCTTCCGCTGTGAGTTCATCGAACCAACCCTCGACCCCGAGAACCCGCCGCCAAACAAGCGAGTGATAGATACTCATACCTTCGAAATCGAGGCCGAGGACATGGTAGATTTCATGAATAAGATGTACGGGTTCGACCCCGATTACACGCCCGTGTGGAAGACCCATCGCTCGGTGGACTAGCCGGACAGCTACGCAGGAGGAATGATGATGAAGTTCTATATGATGACCGATCTCGAGGGCGTTGCCGGAGTATATCAGTGGGAAACCCGTGAGGATGACAGTCTCGAAAACCACGAGCGCCGATGCCGCCAGAGGATATGGCTGGCAGAGGAAGTCAGTGCCGCCGTGGACGGCCTTTACGCTGGCGGGGCAACTGAGGTGATAGTCAATGACGGTCATGGCGCTGGATATACGATAGACCTCGACTACCTCGACCCGCGTGCCGTAATAATCCATGGCCAGCAGCGCCCCTTCTGGCTGCCGTTCCTTGATGAAACGTGCGCGGCTACCGGGCTCGTCGGCGCTCATGCCAAGGCCGGAACCGAGGGCGCCAATCTCTATCACACGATGAGTCTGGGGATTCGCGACTGGCAATTCAACGGCATCTCACTGGGCGAAATGGGCCTGCAGGCGGCCATCGCCGGTCACTACGACGTGCCGTTTGCTCTGTGCACCGGCGATGCCCATGCCTGCAAGGAGGCCGAAGAGCTGATCCCGGGGGTAGCAACGGCACCGGTCAAGTACGGCACGAGCCGGCTCTCGGCGCTGAGTTGCTCTCGCGAGGAGGCTTGCAACAGAATACGAGCCGCCGCTGAGCAAGCTATGAACGTCATTGATGACATCGAGCCGTTCAAGCTGGAAAGTCCGGTGCACTTCCGGGACGAGCGCGTCGAGCCGACCTTCGACGAAGAGGACCCCGGACAGTTCACGGTCATTGACGCCCATACGCGCGAAATGGAGGCCGATGACATCATTGACTTGATGTACAAGATATACAACTATCCGCGCGACTGGCGGCCGCTCAATTTCCAGCCCGCATGGCTACGGCAAGACTCGTAAGACGTATTATTCACCAACGCGTAGCTCGGCTCAGTAGCCGAATTCACGTTCGACCTCTGCGATGGTCTCTTCGATGATATCCATGCCCTTGACGGCGATTTCGACATCCATCACAATCGGCGGCGACATGCGCAGGATATGCCCGGCCGGCACCCATGCCAATCCTTTTTCGAAGGCCCGCGTGTAAACCGCTTTACCTGCCTCATCAAATGGCTCTTTCGTCTCGCGGTCCTTGACCAGTTCTATCCCGCACAGGCACCCCTTCACCCGCACATCACCCACTATCGGGTGCGCGTCTTTCATGGCGCCCATGCGCTTTTCGAAGTACTCACCCAGGTATATCGCTTTCTCCAGCAGCCCTTCTTCTTCCATCACCTCAATGCTGGCCAAGGCCGCGGCACAGGCCATCGGGTTGCCGCCATAGCTGGTGGAGGCCGAGATCGCGTCAATACTCTCCTTGTACTTCTCGGACACTAACATTCCCGTCACCGGAAAGCCGTTGCCAAACCCCTTGCCGATGATGACCACATCCGGGGCGGTGTTGTAGTGCTCCATGCAGAAGAACTTGCCGGTGCGTCCCATGCCGGTGAGTACTTCATCGGCCATTAGCAGTATGCCGCGCTCGTCG
>JALGTY010000108.1:10021-15530 GCA_029821145.1 Candidatus Zipacnadia bacterium | reverse complement strand
GGAACTCAAGGATTTACAGAACGACGGTGTGCCTGAGGTACTGCTGAGGGGCGATACTGGATCCGTGAGACACCTGGCTGTGTATGCCTGGGAAAAGCAAGGCCTTCGCGTCCTCGGTTCGTTTGACGGATCGCGCTTGACGCCACTTCTAGCCGACCTGGATGGCGATGACACTTATGAGGTGCTGATTGGCGGCTACGATCCTGGGAGCAAGTGGTGGACCCCAGAAGAATCGTTCCTGTCGTGCTTCTCCCTGGCGAGATGGAACGCCAAGGCATGCAAGTACGAGGTAGTCTCCGACGCTGATGCGGCAGCTCTACTAGGCAAATGTAGGAAACACGCGGAAGTGGGTGTGCGCGAGGCGTGCGTGCAGGGGCTGGGATAGGCGTGCGTGCAGGGGCTGGGATGGATGGGCGGCCGACAAGTAGTGCCTGCTCTTGTGGAAGCCCTGGGGGACGAGGAGTGGTCGGTCCGCTACACAGCCGTCGAGGGGCTGGCACACCTGGCGCACATAGGCGGTCACAAGGCCCTCGCTGCGTTGCGTCGCGCCGCGAAGAATGACCCCGATGAGGGCGTCCGCACTTTCGCACAGCAAGTGCTGGAGTGGCCCGATTAGCCAAGCGGGCAGTGATATAGGAGCAGGCCAGGTGCACCCCTGTGGCCACTGCCGAAGTCGCCGAACAGGTAATCCAAGCCTGCCAGTCCTGCGGGTGGGCAATATAGAAGGGAGTTGTGAGCTGCTATGCGTATGAGAGCGTTGCTGGTGATCGGTCTCGCGCTCGTATGTTTAGTTGCAGTACTGCTGGTTGTAACCTGGCTCCGCGACGACGAGTCGCGGACAGACCAGGCCTCGGGAGGAAGCTTCCTCTACTGGTTGCACGACTACCTGTGGGTCGCTGGGAAGGGCGGTGGCGAGCCACAACGTCTCGTCGGCGGGCCGTCTTTCAACAGCGACAGGGTTTCTCTGTGGCCCTCACGGGATGGTAGGAAGGTGCTGGCGCTTGGGTCCGATGCGACGAGCTGGTTGATCGAGGGTGGCGGCTTGATCCGGCCACTTCCCATCCTTGGTAGCGGGGGGAGTCCGGCGGGTTGCGGAATCTGGCCCGTGAAGTGGTCCGCAGATGGGGTGTGGGTAGCTTTACACTGGAGGGGTGACATCTGGGCGATCAATACGCAGGACGGGCGACGATACTGCCCCTGTCCATGTCCGCCACCTGAGAAAGAGCAGGACACGGTGGAGGAGCACTTGCTGGGCTGGGCCTTGGGGCGCCAGCTCGCGGTCGTGCGCACTACTGTCCCGTTTGGGAACGACACGGTGGCAAGGAACTTATTGTACCTGCGGCCAGTGCCCGACACGCCCGCGTCTGCGTCCGGGGATCGGAGGCTCGTGGAGCTTCCCCCCGGCCCGTATCACGCTTCGGTCCTTTCGCCGGACGAAGGTAGCGCTGCGCTGTGGATAGGAGCACAGATCGTGCTGATCAACCTGAGCACCGGCAAGCAGCGGACACTGGCCTCGGACCTAGAGGAGGACGCAGAGGCAGAATGGCGGCCACGCAAGATGCGTTGGCCGCCCGATGGGGATACGTTGCTCGCGTGGTGCGGGCGGGACACGAGCGGCACGTGAAATCCGTCGGACGAGCCGGGGGCGGTGCCTGTCTCCCAAGGCGTCTTAGGCTGGCGCATCGCGCTGGATGGCGGCAGTGGTCGTGGACACTTTCGTGGTGATCGCCCTGGCGGGTTCGTGTTGATCTGGGTGCGGGTGCCGACGCTCAGCGCGTATCGGCTTGTGGCCTTCATCACGTGTATGTTTGCCGTGACCGGCGCGGCGGTGACCGCCGGTGGCAGCCCAACCCGCGTCCCGCGTCGAGCGATTTCGTATTTGCGTTGCTGAATGCGGGCGTGAATGAATTGTGCTATTCTTAGGAAAAAGTAGGAATCGTGAGGCGGATAGACGAGCTCTAACCCGACGCGCCTCACCGCGCGCTGAAGCTGCAGACGACCGGTTGAGCTAGGACTTGACAAAGGGAGGCAGACATCATGACCACTATCCGCGAGCGGGGAGCACTTGCACTCCTGCTGATACCAATTCTGCTCTTGTGTCTGGTAGGATGCGGTGGAGGGGGCGGAGCTCCCGCCAATGGCGGCGGGAGGCGATCTGCCGAGTGACCAGCAGCGGCAACGAACTTTACACTACCGAGATGCGGCCACAGTCCATTTCCGGCTGAACCAAGACAGGTGCATGGTGGTCAGTCAGGCGAATCTGCGCACTGCGCAGGGGGGGGTTATGGATGCCTAAACCAGTGGAACGTAGTGATCGCTTAACGAGGCAGTTGGGCCAAGCGGCGGTTGTCCTTCTTGTGCTGGTGATATTGGGGACACTTCTCACTTCCTGGGTCCAAAGCAGGTTGGAACCTGCGGATGGGGGTCCACATGTGGAGTGGAATCCGGACGGAAGCATCAAGGAAATGACAATTGACCTTGCGGGCCCCTCACGTAGTGATTTTGGTACGTTTGTTGGCGAACTATGTCTAGGAGCAACCCTCCTGCTGGCAGTTGCAGCGCTTGCCTGCTTCCTCGCTTGGCTCGTGAGAAAGGCGGCATGACAATCATGCGCTTGTCTGCTTCCTCAGAAGGCGCGCCCCTTAACCTCCCCCGCGCAAGATGGGCGATCACCCCGCGTATTGGCGGCGAATGGCCCCGATCTGACTGCAACGTCGAGAAACAGGGCCTGAGGTTTGCCCCTGGCGTCACGCGAGCGGAGCGGCGACGCCTCTGCCCCACCTCCTGCCAGGTGCTTTTCTTTGCCCAGACGGTATGCTTCCTGACGAAAAGCATTGATACAACACAAAGCAGCACGATACTATCTTCGGCAACGGAGGCAGATCATGGCAAAAAGACTATTGACGCCCGAAGAGGTAGCCGATATGTTCGGCTTTCACGAAGAAAGCGTGCGCCGCTTATGCAGGCAGGGCAAACTACCTGCCGCGAAGGTAGGCCGCAAGTGGCTCTTTGACCCTGACATACTGGAGCGCTGGATCGAGGCGGGCGGCACACCTGACCTGCCCCCAATGTTGAGACCATGACCGGCCTGCTGCAGGAACTCGGCGTCAGCGAAGCGGCCATCGGGAGCACCGGCTATCGCAACGTGGCCGGACTGTGCATGATATGAGACCACGCCTGAGTGGCGTGTTACGGCGTGAAGTCCCCCGTGTAGCGAACACTGTCTGATATGCGCAGCTCATCTATGACGCAATCAGCCACGCGGCCCCGATAGATGCTGGCACCAACTGAGAAGTTGTATCCGATGAGGTCCATGCCCTCGCCGGTCTTGACCGCCGCCACTCGCCTTCCGTCCACAAAGAGTGCGTCTTCGCTGGCCGAATAGGTGGCCGCCACATGGTGCCACTCGCCTGCTGCCCACTCGACCGGGACCCCCGTGCCCCAGGACCTGCCCTTGGCGTTGCCATTACTTCTCTTCCACACAAGCCGATGACGCGCACCCGGCTTAGCGTCAGGGCAGGTCAGTAGCAGCGCAAAACCATGGTTCTCGCCTGTATGGCGGCCGCTGTTGACCAGATAGCGCAACTTGGGTGAAGTCTCGTCAGTGCTGCCCGTATCCTTGAGGACCTGTACCCACAATTCGATGGTCCCCTGGCCGAGACACAGGTTCTGGTCAGACGCGTACTGGACCCCGGTGAAGATGGGGGCCACCGACTCGGAGAAGGGCACCACACTCAGCGGGGCCAGGAGCGCCTTACCTGACTTGCCTCGCGTTAGAGCAACGACCCCGGCGGCGTAGGGGCAGCCGACGGAGAAATCGGCGTCCCCGTTGGTGTCGTAGTGGCACAGGAAGAGAGTATGGGCGTCTGGCTCGAGGGCGAAACCGGCACTGAAGGAATACAGTGTCGCGCATACGGCAAGCACAGGCAATGGATTTCTCACTGCAGATTCTCCCTGCGGGCGCCTCTCTCTCAACACGCGTTTAGGGTGACCAAGGCTTGCCGTAAGCCGGACCCTTCTCGGTGTGGCTGTACAGGTGAGCGGAGACGGCGGGACGTAAGATCGTGCCATCCCTAAGGACCGTGCCCCACGCCAGGCCAGCCCTGGCGCGAATCTCGGTCTCCTTGGGACGCCGATGCACGAAGCGGGGCAGGATTCCGTAGAAGGGATACTTCCGGTCCAGGAGCCGCAGCAGTTGCCTGGTGGTATCAACAATGCCGTTCTCCGGAGCTTGAATGACCAGGCGCGCCTGCGCCGCTGTCTTGAAGACTGCGATGCGCGGCTCCGAGGCCGGCTTCATGACGATGACAGAAGCCACCTCAGGGAGGTACCCACTGGCGATGATCGGCAGTGTCAGGCGCTGCTTCTTCTGGACCTCCTCGGTGTAGTAACGGAAGTACTCCTGGATCGCCTCGGCCGCCCGTACCTCCTCCGCGGAAGCCTTCTCGCGCACGACGATTGTGGGCTTGTCCCCATGCTCGGTGAAGGAGAAGAACCCCAGCAGGCGGTCCTCGGAATCGGCGAGAACCACCTGACTGTAGCCCAGCTTGACCGGCTCCGGCCCCGGGGTCATCTGAACGCGCGCCGGCCCATCACACTTGTAACCCCTCGGCAGCAGAGCTTTGACCACGTTGCCGCCCGTGAGGAACGGGGCCTTGAGGGACAGCTCCAGGCCGCTCCGCGGGTGCTGTCGCAGAGATGCGGTCACCGTTCTGCCCGTAACCCCGGCGGCGTCGGCCACCGGGACCACTACGGCCACGCCGGCCGCCGGCAGCCGCAGTTCGATCTCCACGCCCCCATCGCCCAATACATTGGTTGTATCGCTACCATCGGCCGCCGCGAAGACCAGATTGGCGCCGACGTCGCACCCCAGGACAGTTAGCGTGCCTTTGGCTTCCTCGCCCCGGGGATTGAGGATGACGAACCGACTCTCAGCGCCTTCGCCGTAACGCGCCAACTCCAAACCGCCGGTCACGCGCGCAGCCGGTATGAGCTGCCAGGGATACGGAAACACCTCGCGGTAGGCCAGATCCACCAACTCACACCCTTCCTGCCATCCCCATGCCAAGTCATCATTGGGCAGGACTCCCCACTTCAGGCAGAACTGCAGGGCACTGAGTAGCACGCGGCGGTACATCAGCTTGATCTCTTCAGGCGAAGCCTTATCCGCCTCATAGAAGTCCGCAGTGTGATCACGCCATTCCCCGGCGTGAAGCTGCACGCCCTTCGGCCCTAGCATGTACCGCCTGTAGCGCAGGGCCTCGGCCATGCCCGGCAGCTTGTAGGCGGCACACTCGATGCCCGCCGCATCGGAGCGCACGGCGATGGAATAGACGTGGGCCGAGGCCCAGAAGCCCGCGCGATACTGCTTCTTCGGCAGGCTGTGCACCACATCGCCCGTCTTAGCGATGGAGACGCTGACATCGCAGTACTCGCCCCCATCGTCCCACGCGCGGCCTGGGGACTTGTTTACACCCGCGCCCCGGAACTTCACTCCCCCCATCGCCAC